>JALOMX010000055.1 GCA_025455245.1 Chitinophagaceae bacterium | reverse complement strand
AGGTCGATGCTTGAAATGGCCGGCAGGGTGTAGCGGCAAGATTTTACTTTTGTGCCAAAGCGCCGGTATGGAAAACGCAATAACCTACCATAAACATTCAGAGATTGATAAAGCAAAGTGGGATGCGTTGATAAAGGCTGCGCCCAACGGCCTCGCCTATGCGCAAAGCGATTTCCTGGATGCCATGAGCCCCCAATGGGATGCTTTGATTGCGGGAGATTACCATGCCGTGATGCCCCTTACCTGGCGTAAAAAAATGGGCATACGCTACCTTTGCCAACCGGCTTTTTGTCAGCAATTGGGTATTTTTTCGGCTGCGCCAATTCATCCCCCGTTGGTAGAAAGTTTTTTACGAAAAGCAACGGTTAACTTCAGGCTCGTTGAAATTTTTTTGAATGAAACCAATCATTCCGAAAACATGCAGCAGGCTGCAACCAATTTTGTCCTTCCATTAAACAAGCCTTATGAAACTATCCGTGAACAGTACAGGAATGACCTGATAAAAAACCTGAAACGGACGGAGGGCATCTGATGATACGGATGATGCCATCAATCAGTATGATATACTGTAGGGTAAATATCTGGGTTACAGACCCGGGGTCTTTGATGCTTTTAGAAAAATTTGCAGGTATTGGGTTAAACAAGGGTAATGCATCGTTCGGGAAGTAATCCTGAAAGATAAAATGCTTACACAGCAAATGGCAATCGGACTTTTTCTGAAGGATGATCGCCGGTTATACAACATTGCGTCCACTACCCTTCCCAACGGGCGCACCCTTGAAGCCAATCATTTTTTATTTGATCAACTCATCTGCGAATTTTCCGGTCAGAACATACTGCTCGATTTTGAAGGTTCGGACCTTCCCGGCGTGGCAAGGTTTTACCAAAAATTTTCTCCGGAAAACAGGCCGTATTTTTTCTGGAAAAGCAACCGGCTACCTGCGGTGCTGCGGTGGTGGAAGCGATGATTGGATGGGGTTAGTTGACAGATTGATAAGTTGACGAGTTAACCTGTAAACCAGTCAACTTGTTAACAAGGCAACCTGTCACCCCTTTAACTTGTCAACCCAACGCCACCCCTTCCTTAATCCGTTGCAACAAAATCTGCTCGGCAAGCATCATATCGATCGGTGTGGTGATTTTAATATTGGTATCCTCGCCCTCCATCAGGTGGAGATCAATTCCATAACTTTCAACAACCGTAGCTTCATCGGTAAATTTCTCCTTGAACTCAATATTGTTCATAGCGGGCAGAAGCAGCTTGCTGTGAAAACATTGTGGAGTTTGTATCGCCCTTAGCCTGGTACGGTCGAGCGAAATACTACCGGGGTGCGAAAGCTGCCTCACACTGTCTTTTAAAGGAACGCATGGAATGGCCGATCCGTTTTCCGCCGCACTATCATAGCAATAGCGTATCAACTGTGGCGTAACAAGGCAACGTACGCCGTCGTGCACCATAATGATGCTGTCGTCTGAGGCAAGGCTAACCCCATTACGCACGCTGTGAAAACGGGTTTCGCCACCGGATACAAACCTGATACGGGTAGGGTCAAAATAGGCATCCACAAGTTCCTTGCCCTTTTCAATATGGTCTTCGGGCAACACAAGGATAATGGTCAGATCCGGAAAAGACTCTAAAAAAGCCTTGATGGTGTAATAAAGAACAGGCTTGCCAAGCAACAACATAAACTGTTTGGGCAAATCGCTGTTCATCCGTTTACCCACCCCACCTGCAACGATTACGGCATATTTTTGCATATAACCAACTGATTTTCACATCGAAATTAAATCTTTCGCAAAATAATTGTTACTTAAATATGAAATATAGCCGATAAGTTATCCATTTGCTAAGTTTGTATCCTGCCGTCTTATCTATCCGAAAAAATACTTACATGCAAGTTTACAACCCGGTTCGCAGGTTTATTTTGGCTTTACCATGGCCGGCAACCCTGCTTGCCGGCGCAATCTTATTTTGCGCTTGCGGTAGCCCTTCTCCCCGGCCATCGGGCATTGTTGCGGCCTTGCAGCAAATGCAGGACCTTGCTACCGTGGAATACAGCCTTTCGAAAGTGGTAAAGGCAAGCGACGACCAAACCTGGTACAAAATAGGCGACCGGAAAATATTGATCACCTGTGAGGCCACTGTAAAAGCCGGCATCGACTTTTCGCAAATAGATACACGGTATGTATCCATATCGGGGAAAAGCATCAGCATACAGTTACCCCCGCCCAAAATCATTTCCATCAGCATTCCCCCGGATAAGATTGAGGTTGCTTACGAGGAAATCGGTTTTTTCAGGAACCGTTTCAGCGTGGCCGAACAAAATGCCCTGTTGCAACAGGCTGAAAAACAAATTACCCGAAAGGTAAATGAGTTGAACATACTGGAAGACGCCAAAAGCAATACCAAATCGTTCCTGACGGGCTACCTTACAAGCCTTGGCTTTGAGCAGGTTGACCTTCAATTTGACTCACCCCTGAAACCAAAAACCGAAGAAAGATGAGCAGCTTCATAAAAGGATTGGAAGCCTTTCGCAAATGGATCATACTGATCCTTGTGCTGGCAGCGGGAATATGGGTCTGGAACAAATTCGGGAACCTGCCATCGCCCTCCGCATGGTTTAAGCCGGCGGCTGTGCGTATTGATGAAACCCCTATTCTGATTACCGAGATAAAAAGCATTGCCCAATTGCAAACAGCTCAGTTGTATTGCGAAGTGGTGACCGACAGCGTGGTCATGAGCGATACAGAAGCAGCCCTTGAAGCGCTGAAAAATACATTGATGCTCCCGGTAATCATTCCCGGCAAATTATCGGGACCCAAAAAGATTGTGATGATCGTAAAAGGTAAAGTAACGGCCGGAATCGACCTCCGGGATTTGCAGGAAAGCGACCTGAAGGTAAAAGGTGATTCCGTTTGGCTTACCCTTCCGCATGCCCGAATCCTCGATGTGATTGTAAACCCTTCGGACACGGAAATTTTTATGGAAGAAGGTACCTGGACAAGCGCCGAACAAAATGCCGTTAAGCAAAAAGGGTTAAGGGTAATGCAAAAATTAGCAGCAGAAAAACAACTTGAAAAACAGGCTGAAGAAAAAGCCATTAACCTGATGAAAAACTTTCTGGAATCAGCAGGGTTTGGATATGTGAGTGTGGGGTTTTAGGTTTTTTGAAGTTGCTGGTTTCGGGTTACGGGTTTTGGGTTATATGTTTTTAGGTTGCCCCACTCTCTTCACCTTTCACTTTTCACTTTTCACCTTTCACTTTTCACGTTCTTTATATGTTATTTTTTTTGAGGTTTGAGGTTTCGGGTTACGAGTTTTGGGTTACATGTTTTTAGGTTGCCCCACTCTCTTCACCTTTCACTTTTCACCTTTCACGTTCTTCATTTGTTATTTTTTATTTGAGGTTTGAGGTTTCGGGTTACGGGTTTTGGGTTACATGTTTTTAGGTTGCCCCACTCTTTTCACCTTTCACTTTTCACCATTCACGTTCTTCATATGTTATTTTTTATTTGAGGTTTTTTATTTGAGGTATGAGGTTTGAGGTTAGGTGTAAGTTATAGCCGCGCCTCCATTGTCTTGACCGGGATTTTAAGGGATGACACGATGGCCCGGATTATTAAAAATAGTGAGGGAAAGAGACTATCCATTTAGCAGTTGCTTTTTCTTTAAAACTCCTGGTCTTGATCCGTTTTTTCAGGGATGACCGAAGGGCCCGGATTTTTTTAAAAAAGTGGGGGAAAGAGACTTTCCATTTAGGAGTTGCTTTTTCTTTAAAACTCCTTGTCTTGATCCGTTTTTTCAGGATGACCGAATGGCCCGGATTTTGCAAAAAGTTTTAAGCGAGATTAAAGTAATGATGCGTTTCAGCTTTCTTCTAAATAGCAAATAGGATATCTTTATTTTTAAATAGGTCAATTATCATAATCATAACCTTATGCAGGATCATTCCGAATACAAACATGCTGAACTTACCCATGCCATAATAGGGGCGTGTATGGAAGTGCACACTATTTTAGGCAACGGTTTTCAGGAAGTGATGTACCAACGTGCATTGTCCATTGAAATGAAAATCAGGGGCATTGAACATAGCCGTGAGCATGAAATGGAAGTGTACTATAAAGAACATCATATAGGCGACCGTCGTGTTGACTTTTTTGTGGAGGGCAAAGTGATGGTAGAACTGAAAGCTGTATCAGAAATGACGAATGACCATCTTGCCCAGGGTCTCAATTATCTTGAAGCCTACAACCTTGAAGTAGGGCTGCTTATAAATTTTGGCACACGTAGTTTACAGTACAAAAGACTACTGAATAAAAAATACAAACCTAATCCATCCGGAACCAATGAATCCGGGCCATCCTAAAATCCTTTTAATCCAGGTCAAGACAAAAAATCCGAAGAACCCAACAATGCGGCGAAATTTCCTTTCATTTCACCAACAAAACTCAATCATTAGAAATAGATTTTCAAATCCAAAAAATCCCTCAAAGCCTTCGTCTGCATTGACTTACAGCGAAACCGGCCTGTAACAGTAAATTTTAATTCCAAGAACGAACCAATTTAAACAATCAGATCATCACCCCATTCATTCACTTCTAAACCATTTCAGAAAATTTATCAGTAATACCATCGCTCAAAATCCGAACTTTGCCCCCTTAAATTTTTACATACCATGAAAAAAATAACCGGATTCTTATCGGCCTCTGCCATCATACTTGCCTTTGCCTGCGGAGAAGGCGAACATGCCAACCACGACCATGGCGGGAAAAGCATGAATGCCGCTGCCGAAGCCATGAGCCCCACCGACAGCCTGTTTGAACAGGTAGTTGCCTTACACGATGAAGCGATGCCCAAAATGGGCAAACTGAAAGGATTTGAGGACCTTGCCAAATTAAGGATTGACTCCCTTGCCAAACTGAATGACTCAGGGTCAAAAGCGCTGAAAGCTGAATATGAAAAACTGCTTACCGCCCTGCAGCGTGCTCAAAAAGGAATGAACGACTGGATGGATGGTTTTCAGCCCGATAAGTATGAAAATCAGGACTCGCTGATGGCTTATTACCAATCAGAGAAAGTAAGGGCACAGGCCATGCGCGATGATATTTTTGCCGTTATGGACAGCGCTACCGCCAAATTCGGCAATTAAACACCATTAGCCAAGATATCCGGCCATTTCTGCCGCATAAGCCTTTGCTGCATTGGCGGCAGCTTCTACAAAATCTTCTCCGTCAGATGCATAAATAACTGCCCGGCTTGCATTTACCAGCAAGCCGGTTTCTTTATTCATACCATATTCCGAAACTTCGGCAAGGCTCCCACCCTGTGCACCAACACCGGGTACCAGCAAAAAATGATCGGGAATGATGGAGCGGATAGACCCAAGATCGGAAGCCTGTGTGGCCCCGATGACAAACATAAGGTTGTGGATGGTGCCCCAACAGGAAACCGTCCGCAGCACCCTTTCATAAAGCAACTCCCCCCTTGAAGGCTGAATAAGGCTTGGCACAAGCGGTGCAACATCATCGGTATCGAGCCTCAGCCGTTCAAAATCATTGCTGCCGGGGTTGCTGGTGAGCCCGAGCACTATTGTCCATTTACCGTCATATTCTAAAAAAGGGCGGATGCTGTCTTCGCCCATATAAGGAGCCACGGTTACTGCATCAGCCTTCAGCATATCAAAAAAGGCTTTTGCATACTGATGACTTGTATTGCCGATGTCGCCTCTTTTGGCATCGGCTATCTTCAGGTGATCATTTCCAATATAATCAAAGGTCTCTTCCATGATCTCCCATCCCCTTGCGCCCATGGCTTCAAAAAAAGCGGTGTTGATTTTATAGGCTACGCAAAAATCACGGGTGGCATCTATGATGGCCTTGTTGAAGGTGAGCACCGGGTCAGGTTTGTTCAGCAGGTATTTTGGAATCTTTAGGATATCTGTATCGAGTCCCACACAGAGGTAGGATTTCTTTCTTTGTATCTGTTCAACGAGTTGCTGCCTTGTCATGCGGCAAAGTAAAATGGAATTCTTTGGATTGATACCTAAATTGCAGAAGGATTTATACCACTAAAAATTCTCAGACATGCTCGATATGGTTATTGAAGCCCGCAAAGCAGCCCTCGCCCCGGGTATGGAAGTAAAAAGGATATTACCTTTTCGCCTGCGCAGGATGGTGGGGCCATTTATTTTCATGGATCATGCCGGACCGGTAAGCATTGCCCCTGAAAATATTCAGAACATGGATGTGCTTCCGCATCCGCATATCGGCCTTTCCACCGTAAGTTATTTGTTCGGCGGATCTGTCACCCACCGCGACAGCCTCGGCGTTGAGCAGGTCATAAAACCCGGTGAGGTAAACTGGATGACGGCCGGAAAAGGTATTGCACATTCCGAACGGTTTGAAGACCCGGCAGTGCTTGCCGGCGGTCAACTTGAACTGATACAGACCTGGGTGGCATTGCCTGAAAAAAATGAGGAAGACGATCCGGATTTTGTCAATTATCAACCCGACCAACTGCCGGTGTTTACCGATACCGGCGTGTGGATGCGGTTGATAGCCGGTAACGCTTATGGGCTGGGCAACGCGGTGAAAACCCACTCTCCCTTATTTTACCTGCATGCCGTGCTGCAAACCGGCGCGAGATTTGGTTTGCCAAAAGAACACAGCGAAAGGGGCGTTTACATCGCCAAAGGCAGCCTTGAAGTTGGCGGGCAATTTTATACAGCCGGGCAATTGCTCGTTTTCACCAAAGGGATAGATCCGGTAATAACAGCAAGAGAACCTGCCACACTAATGCTGATGGGCGGAGAACCCTTAGGCGAACGCCATATCTGGTGGAATTTTGTTTCATCGCGAAAAGAACGAATTGAACAGGCCAAGGAAGACTGGAAGCAGGGAAGGATTATTCTGCCGCCTAATGACAATCATGAATTTGTTCCACTGCCCGAATCGAAACTAAAATTGAAAGGAGATCCTCCTCCGGGGGCGCTTTCATAACATAGAATTCTTCAGAGGGCTTTCCAAAAATATAAGGTAAAAACAATATACCCGGTCAGCGTTTTCAAGGAGGGGAATTACTGCTTTCCGGTGGCACAAATTCTTACATCAACCTTTTAAAAACCTGATCGTTTCCTCCACAACTCCGGCCATGGAAGCCGGCAATTCCTCCCCATCATCGGGCAACCATCCGCCGGCAGAAAGATGTGTCCTGTCAAACACATGGTCTCCATCCGTTATGAAGATCTCAGCATGTGGCTGAGCCATTTTTAGCAGGTATGCACATTCAACCGGCACGGCAGGATCCTGCAAGCCATGACAAATGAGTAATGGGACAGTTAACCCGGCAGCAGCATTTAAAATATCCAATTCATTGGCATGCTTCCGGTAGTCTTCATATAATTGATAATACAATGGCATTTGCTGATGGGTTCTTTTATTTTCATAAAATGCAACTCCATCCTGTTGCCATTGCAATATTTTTTCCTTTGTCCATTTACCCCAAGGGGTATTGCAATGTGAAATAGAAGCCCAACCAACCACTTTCCGAACCCGGTGGTCAGATGCGGCTTTCAGAATGACCATGCCGCCGCCCATACTGTGGCCAATCAGGAACAGGTTATCGGTATCCAGAAAAGGAAATGAATGTTTTCCATCTCCACAAACCCAATCCAATACACAACCCAGGTCGAATTGCTGTTTGGTGTAATTATTCAATCCAAATGCTTCAAGATCAACAAAATCGACCGGGTTTTCCGGTGTGGTGCCATTATGCGAAAAATTAAATGCCAATACCGCCAATCCTGCATCGGTAAAGGGTTTTGCGACCCGTGAAAAATTGCCCCAGTCCTTAAACCCATTAAAGCCATGGGCATAGATCACCAAAGGATATTGTCCTTCAACTTCGGGCAAATACAAATCGGCGGGCATGGGGCGGTTGGATGCACCCATGATAATGATAGAATCAATTTTTTGCATAGGTAAGAATGAAGAATAAACCTACAGAATCATTTACAACAACCAAAAAGAAATAGTTTATTCGCCGGTGAGCCAATGGTAACCGGTTATTTAAAATGAAAACCATATGGCACTAGTATTCCTCCTTCTGTTTGCTACATCACAATTCCTAAACCACCCAATAAAAAAGCATGCCGCCAATTGACAGCATGCTGAGTGTTATAAAACCTTAATTTTTATAATGACCTTTTTGCCAGGTACCAATCCACCATTTCCAAATCACTATTCTTTCTTTCTTCCAATGCCTTCACTGTTTTAGGCGCGGGTACAATCACCTTATCACCGGGCTGCCAGTCCAGCGGCATAGCGCATTTGTTTTCATCTGATGTTTGCAGGGCAAGCAAGACCCGTTTTATTTCAGCCATATTCCTTCCAACATTTAATGGATAGTACATTATTAGTCGGATTTTGCCTTCGGGGTCAATAAAGAAAACTGCCCTTACTGCCGCAGTTTCGCTTTCACCTGGTTGCAGCATTCCATAAAGCTTCGACACACGCATATCAATATCAGCTACAATGGGAAATTCAAACAATACATTGGTTTTTTCATGTACTGCATTTACCCACGCTATATGGGCGTGAATACTGTCAATACTTAAACCCAACAGCTTGGTATTGTTTGCAGCAAAAAAATCCTTTTCCTGAGCAAAGCCACTCATTTCAGTGGTACACACCGGGGTAAAATCAGCGGGGTGAGAAAAAAATACAACCCAATTGCCTTTATTGTAATCGGAAAACTTCATTTGTCCGATGGTGGTTACTGCTTCAAAATCGGGTGCTTTGTCGCCAATTCTGGGCATGTTTGTCATTTGTTCCTGTTCCATTTGCATTATATTTTATTGTAAAAAAAATTGATGTATCGCCATTGAAAAGTTAGAAAGGGCAATGCCCATTTTACCGCCTTTCAATAAAAACAAAGTTGTAAAAAATAATAAGCATAGAAGGTAACTAAGGTCACGGGGCACATAAACATCAAAGCTTGAAAACTTATCACTCAGAAATGGTTGAAGTTTAAAAGTTCATTGAAAAAATATGTACAAAACCATAAGGGACGGCATTGCACCGTCCCTTTAAACATATACCCTTAACATCAGAAAATTATACCATTTCAGCCGCTGACTCATTTCTAAATACCACAACCCCATCAAACACATCTACCAATACAGACCTTGACTTGTCCACCTCGCCGGCAATGATCTGCCTGGATAGTTTGTTCACGATCTCCTTTTGAATCAACCTTTTCAGCGGTCTTGCACCAAATTGTGGATCGAAGCCATGTTCGGCAAGGAAGTCGATGGCATAATCGGTAAATTGAAGTTGAATGCCACTTTCAGCCAGTAATGCTTGCAGGTTTTGCAACTGTATGCGAATAATGCCTTTGATATCTTTCCTGTTAAGCGGATGGAACATGATGATCTCATCAACCCGGTTTAAGAATTCCG
>JALOMX010000356.1 GCA_025455245.1 Chitinophagaceae bacterium | reverse complement strand
TCAGGCATTGAAACCGCTACCAAATTCATTTATAATTTCAGGCAATGGATTGAAGCCAACTGCAGCAAGGTTGTACTGGTAGAAATCAGGGATAAACCACAGGGCGGGTGGAACCGCGAAAAAGAAGATAAGAGCATTTTCGACCTGGTAACGCGGCCGGCTTTACTTACCCAGAATAATCTTTTCCGTTTCCAGGAGTATCAGCAAATCAGGCAGCTTGAACGGCTGAAAAATATGCTTGGACCTTCCTTTGAAAGGGTGGTCTTTGAATACAAACCTAAGGATGAAAGCCATCCTGCCTCGCTTAGTTTTCACCTTACGCAAAGAGAAAAGAGGGATATCATTTTATCCCTAAATCACGAAGCTAACCGGTATTCCTTTGGTCGGGTGAAAAAATTTCTAATGATAAACCCTATAAATTCCGGAGACGTCCAATTTTATAAATGACCCAGAATTAAATGAAAATTCAGCTTTTGTGACAGATAAGAAAGTAAACATTTTACGGGGGCAGGCAGAATTTCCATGCTCTGATCTGATTCAGAAAAATCATTTTCCTGCTAAAAAAATGTAAAGTATTATTGCATTATGCCCTTAGGTTGTTTTAAATTGTTTTTTTCATTATCCCTAATGTTTATTTGCCTGTTTGCATGGCAAAAGACGGGAATGGCTAATAAAATAGTCGTTACCTCTTCAGCCGATTCCGGTCCTGGAACCCTTCGTTATTCCATTGAACAGGCAAATCAAAATGCTCCGCTGATTAAAGACACTATAGTTTTCAACCTTCCTCATGAAACCATTGCGCAACGTACAATCATTGTATTATCGGCATTACCATCTTTAACATCCAATCTGGTTATTGATGGGAGTTCACAACCCGGGGAGCCCTTTGGTGTTTCAGATGCAAGGGTACAAATCATAGCACGTTATGATGCCGGAGCCACTCAAAAGTTTTTCAATATTACAGGCTGCTCCAATGTTGAGATATATGGGTTAAAGCTTGATAATCAGATTAAATGGACCGCGTGGTATCCCGATTGCAGGTGCATTTCCATTTACAATTCAAAAAACATTCAGATTGGCGCTCCCGGCAAAGGCAACCTGATTATTAACTGGACACAAGCTATTGAGAACTTATACTCGGTTTATGAAAAGCTGATTAGTGAAGATTTTAAAATTTACAGCAATATTTTGGGAATAGAAGATGATGGAAGAAAGCCCGCCAATAATTTTCACCAGATTTCGCTGAATGGCATAAAAAATCTCGCTATCGGTGACCATGATCCTTTAACAGGTAATGTTATGTCCGCTGCAGGTCGACGAATCATTTTGACCAACACTGAAGGTAAAGCAATTGTAGCCAACAATAAGATCGGATGTAACTATTTCGGAACCGAAGATCTTAGCCTTCCATATGGCGAAGGGGCCCAACGGCACGATAATATAGCTTTCATAGCTTCTCCAATGATTGGGCAAGGAAACACTAAAACAGATATTTCAGTTATCAATAATTTATCTACAGGCACTTGTGGCAGCGGCATTGCAATTGTGGGTTATACAAGACCTTTTCTTATTCAGGGTAATAAAATTGGAACTGACATTACAGGTACAAAAAGGATGAATGGGGAGGGTATGGATTATGGTATTAGAATTGAAAGTTGCCTGCAGGGATTAATTGGGGTAAAGCCCGGTGAAAATACCGGTGCCAACATTGTTGCTTTTGCAAGAAGGGTTACCGCGGCCGAAACCTGGGTTGCAGGTTCGGGCATTGGACTTATTAATTCAACAAAAAAAATCACTATAAGCAAAAACAGTATTTTCTGTAATAGCCTGGGTGGTATTACCATAGGTGATGGTACAGGTATCAGGCCAAGGCCTACCATTAATAGTATTACCGCTACAGGCGTGTATGGTACTGCACCTCCTTTATCAAGGATCGAACTATTTTATGACGACTCTTGCCAAAATTGTGAGGGAAAGGTTTTTTTTGATTCAACCTATGCCGACCAAAACGGGAATTGGTTTAAAGAAAATATAAATACATCCGGTATTGTGGCTACCGCAACAGACACAAATGGAATGACTTCTGAATTTTCGGGTGCCTTTTTTGTTCAGGAAGGATTTCAATTAAAGCCGGAAACTTGTGGGAAAAGTAATGCTGCAATTAAAGGCTTGAGGATTTTGAGCGGCACTACCTGGAGATGGGAGAATGAAAGAGGGGAGGTTGTTGGAAGGGACTCGAATCTGTACAATGTTCCTATGGGTAAGTATAGGCTGATTGTTGGAATTGGTAACAATAGTTGTGAAGCATATTCTGATTATTTCTTTATTCCAAATATTGAGATACCGAATGAAGTTGATCATCAAATTACGCCATCAAAATGTGGTCAGCCAAATGGCACATTATCATTCAGTTTCGAGGAGTATAATTATGCCGGTGTACTGCGAAATGCAGCAGGCGATAGTATAGGGGTGGGCAGTACTTTCGATGCTTTGTTTCCCGGGACATATTTTTACAAATTGTATGCAATTGATGATGAAAGTTGTTTTAAAGAGTTTGGGCCATTTGTTATAGAAAACTCATCCGGGCCAATGCTTGATTTTGGTCAGATGAATATTATACATGCAACCTGTAACCTGGCCAATGGAAGTATAACCGGTATTAAAGCAAGCAACCTTACCGGAGGGGGCATGTTCACATGGGAAGATTCTTTAAACAAGGTGGTTTCTTTAAGCCTTGACCTCCTGAATGTTCCTCCTGGCAGATATCGCTTAAAGCTTAAGGATGGCAGCTCGTGTGATTCTATCATGACTGGATATTTTCTCATAGGTAATAATGGTCATATTGAAATTGATACTTCGCAAATAATCATTTCAAAAGCAGATTGTATATCAGGTACAGGTTCAATAACTCAAATAAAGGCATTAGGCGCAAAT
>JALOMX010000355.1 GCA_025455245.1 Chitinophagaceae bacterium | reverse complement strand
GCCAACCAGGGCAACAAAAAGGAGCTTTTTCATTTTCGTAATTTTTATTTGATTTTGTTATTATTCCTTACAACTCAAAAAGGTAACCTCAACTTTTTAATTTTTTTTGGAAGAAATTCAAAAAAAATCATAACCATTTGATTTTCAATTAATTAACCAAAAAGAGTTCAAAAAATATTTCCTTATTAATATTAAAATAATGGTTCTAATGAATATTTACGGCTCCCAAAATTGATCAGGCTTTCTTTTACAGATATTTTTTTTAAAGGATTGGGTTACGTTTGCTCAAATTAAGTACTAATAAAGGAAGAAGAAGTGAATAACGAAAGCCTAGAGAGGGAATTACTTGAAGGGATTTCCGGAAACGACAGCAGGGCCATTGAAAGGGTTTACCGCGAAAATTTTGGATTGGTTCAAAATTTTATTCTACGTAACAATGGCAGCTATGACGATGCAAGGGATATTTTTCAGGAGGCCATGCTTGTTCTGTATGAAAAAAGCAAGCAGGACAGTTTTATTTTAACCTGTCAGTTGCGTACCTTCTTATACAGTATTTGCCGGAGATTGTGGCTTAAAAAATTACAACAGGCAAACCGCTTTGGCAATCCGGTTGAAACCCTCGCTGAGATTGTACCGGTAGAAGAAGAGATTGAACAAAAGGAAAAACTTGACGCGGATTTCGGACATATGGATGTGTCCCTGAAAAGCCTCGGTGAACCTTGTAAAAGCTTGCTTGAAGCATATTATTTTGAAAAAAAGAACATGGTTGAAATAGCAGAACAGTTTGGATATACCAATGCAGACAATGCTAAAAACCAGAAATATAAATGCCTGATGAGGTTAAAAAAGATATTTTTTGCTCAATATAAACAGTCGGAGTGATGGAAGACCTAGGAATGTTTGATTTGGTGGAGAGATACCTTAACGGAGAAATGTCCGTTCAGGAAAAAGAGCAGTTTGAACTGCTTCGCCGTCAAAATGCTGAACTTGACCAATTTGTGGTCGAGCAGCAAATGTTTCTATCGAACCTGAAGCATTATGGCGAACACAGGGAGATGAAGCATAAGCTGCAACACCTCCACAATCATCTTGTGGAAACAGGAGCAATAACCGAATCTGCCGAAGAAGAAAAGCTTGCACCTGTTGTACGATTCTGGCAAAAAAACAAACGTACCATTGCCGTAGCTGCATCAATTGCCACCATTACAGCTTTAAGTATCACCGGGATAATGCAGGCACTTGCACCAAAAGGGCACCAATCTTACCTGCAACAACTCAACCGCAAAATGAGTCAGTTGGAAGGAGTGCAAAAAGAACAAAACAAGAAAATAAATAAACTGATAGACAGTTCCGAAAACGCGAGCAAAAGCCCGGATCTGGAACAAATCAGCGGCGGCACAAGCTTTTTAATTGACGGGGATGGGTACCTTGTTACCAATAGCCACGTTGTTCAAAATGCCTCAACCCTGATTGTGGTAAACAAAGGCAAAGAATATATTGCCAAAAAAGTATATGACAATCAGAAAACGGATCTCGCCATCCTTAAAATAACGGATGCAGATTGGAAATCATTTTCAAAACTCCCTTACGATATCAGGAAAGGTGTTGTTGATCTTGGCGAAGAAATTTTCACCCTCGGCTATCCCCGTAATGAAGTGGTTTATAACAGGGGTTATATGAGTGCCCGCAGCGGATATCAGGATGACACCCTGAGTATTCAGCTTTCCATCAGCGCCAACCCCGGCAACAGCGGGGGCCCCGTGCTCGACAAAAATGGCAGCATCGTAGGCATTCTAAGCACCCGCGACAGGCAAGCCAATGATGTGGTTTTTGCTTCAAAAGCCGTAAATATCTCTAAAGCAATCGAAGAACTTAGAGAAGATACAGCACACAAATCATTGAATACACCTTCCTATTCGGCTATCAAAGGGGTTGACCGGGTACAGCAGATCAAAAAAATTCAGGACTGTGTATTCATGGTTAAAGGTTACTGAGTCAAACTAACTTTTTATTTCTAAGGCTTCCGGTTTTGTGGAAGCCTTATTTTTTGGGGCCATTGAATAAAAACCCAAACCGGTTATCAAACACAATACAATCAACACTCCCCATAACCAGAAAAATCCGAATTGTTCAGCAATCCAACCACCACCACTCGGACCAATTATTTGTGCAACACTCCAGCTTAATGTATTGGCGGTTGCATATGCGCCGCGGTTGTGTTCGGTAGAGCGAAGCATGATGAAACTTGAAATAAAAGGGAAAGCAAGCATTTCTCCCATAGTAATAGCCACCATAAAAATTAATGCCAATACCATGCCCGTTGCCCATGGCAGCATCAGCAGCAGGTACCCGATACTGCAGGCAATGCATCCTGCCACGATATAACGGAGATTATTTCCCCGTTGTTCCCAACGTCTTACAAGTACCATTTCCATCACAGCAATAATTATTCCGTTCAATCCAAGCAAAAGGCCTATGCCCCTTTCTCCTATGGACCATTCGCTGCGCCAAAAAACGGGGACAAGCCTGAAAACAAGAAAAAAAGCCGTGGTAAACAGGGTCGCGAAAGTGATAAACTTTAAAAACACCTTATCCTGCCATGGCTGAATAACACCGGGAGGCCGATTGGACTTCAGGGAAAATTTCTTTGCGGATTGCTCTGTCCAGGGCAAAAGGATCCATATAAGCAATCCTGCAAGTATAAAAGTACCTCCTTCAACCCAGAATAAAAGCTGATAATCAATGGCGGCAAGGATACCTCCCAATCCCCCGCCCACCGACCAACCCAAATTTATGGCAAGCCTGTTCAATGTGTAAGAGCGTGTAAGGTTTGCCGATGAACTATAACTTGCTATGGCTGCATGGTTTGCCGGCCTCATGGCATCGGCAACAAGGCTAAGTAAAACCGTAAGGATACATAGGATTCCAAAATCTTTGACCTGCCCATAAAGCAT
>JALOMX010000354.1 GCA_025455245.1 Chitinophagaceae bacterium | reverse complement strand
TAAAAAATAGCATTGTATTAAGTATTTAAAGGGGGGCTATCTTAGCTTCATGAAACTAATTTTCTGGTCGATCGGTAGCAAACACGAGGTATATGTAAAAGATGGGATTGAAATGTTTACCAAAAGAATAAATAATTATTATTCTGTGGAATGGAAAATCATGTCACCCCCCAAAAATGCAGCGGCAATGGAGGAAACGATTCAGCGGGACGCTGAAAGCCGGATGCTCCTCGATGCCATCGATCCGAATGATTTTATCATTTTGCTGGACGAGCGGGGGCGTGCACTCAGTTCACCGGACCTTGCAGATTTAATTCAGCAACGCGCCAATGCCGGCACCAAAAAACTGCATTTTATTATTGGAGGAGCATTCGGGGTAAATGACGCCCTGAGAAAAAGGGCCAATTTTACCTGGCAATTATCAAGGCTTGTCTTCCCCCATCAACTTGTCAGGCTTATCCTGTCAGAACAGGTGTATCGTGCCTGCACCATCAACAAAGGAGAGAAATATCACCATATCTGATAACTATAATATTGGCATCAATCTGCCCCAAAACCCAAAAAAACCAACCCCCACTTCTCACCCTCACCCTCAACCTTAACCTTAACCTTAACCTTAACCTCAACCTCACCCTTAACCTTAACCTCACCCTCAACCTTAACCTCACCCTCAACCTCAACCTCAACCTCAACCTTAACCTTCTCCTCCCCCTCAATACACATCTTCAATCACAAATATTTCGGGTGGCATACCATCCTTCATTAAAACACTGATGATATCAAACTGAATGAATTTCCAATCAGGGTGGTCAAACAAATATTGCTCAGCCACGATTTTCATCCTGTTGATTTTTGATCTGTCAACACGTTGTTCCGGATGGCCAATACTTTCTCCGGCCTTGGTTTTTACTTCAATAAAGTGAAGGGTTTCACCTTTGGAGGCGATGATATCTACCTCATTGCGGCCATGTCTGAAATTGGTTTGAATAATGGAATAGCCATGTTGGGTAAGGTGTGCCCCTGCAATTTCTTCTCCCCTGTTTCCGGTTTCATTGTGTTGAGCCATAAAATAATTTACAAAATGGAAGGTAGTTTAAATGCCTTATCCGTGTTTTAAATCAGGTCAAAATCCGGGATATTCTCGCGGAATTTTCGTTTGCTATTTTGGAAAAGAAACGGTTTTCCACCGTCTGCTGTAAAATATTTCCGCTTGTTTTCTACAAAATTTGCCTCGTTAGGCTCCTGATGATTACTTTTGTTGTTCAATCCAAGGAAAAAATTTTTCGAATATTCATGAAACGTAGCAGCCAACTTGTTCTTCTGTTTACTTTGCTGATTGCCATTAGCGCTATATACCGTGTTATCCCTTTTGATGCCCGCCCCGTATGGCTTGGTGCCCCGCAACTTGCCATAGCGCTATTTGCCGGAAGTATTATCAAAGATAGAAAATGGGCTTTTGCCGTTCCTTTGTTCAGCATGCTTATCAGCGACTTGTTTATTCAAGCTTTGTATTCGGCAGGGGCAGTGGTTTACCCCGGATTTTACAAAGGAATGTTTATTAACTATGTATTTATCTCTCTTCTTACAGTGGTTGGATTTTTTGTAAACCACAGAAAAGCCGGCAGTGTTTTTGCCGGAATGGTTGCAGCGCCCACTGTTTATTTCCTGCTTTCTAATTTCGCGGTTTGGGTTTCAGGAGGCGGCCTCCAACGTCCTAAAACACCGGCCGGACTTCTGCAATGCTATGTTGACGGATTGCCTTTTTATGGGTATTCGCTCCTGACGATGGCTATTTTTGGCACAGCATTGTTTGCAGGTTATTTCCTGTTTTATCCGGTCCTCAATCCGGTAAAGGTTAAGGCCTGAACCACATTTTCAAATAATATTCATATTTTCTTTCCACAGGGTTTGGATATTGTATTGTCCAATCCTGTACCTTTGCGCCTCGAAAATTGAGGCGTTTGCCTTTTTCGGGAGTATCAAAAAACATTTTTATTTATATTTTCTTTTGTTATGGCCGACCTTAAGTATCAAAGAAACTTTGGAATTGCCGCGCACATTGATGCGGGTAAAACCACTACCACCGAGCGTATTTTGCGCTATACCGGTATGATCCACCGCATTGGTGAAGTGCACGATGGCGCTGCCACCACCGACTGGATGGAGCAGGAAAAAGAAAGGGGTATTACCATTACCTCTGCTGCCGTTAGTTGTAAATGGAACTTCCCTACCGACAAGGGAAAGCAAATTCCTGAAACCAAGGAGTATGCTTTTAATATTATCGATACCCCGGGTCACGTGGATTTTACCGTAGAAGTAGAACGTTCAATGCGTGTTCTTGATGGTCTGATTGCCCTGTTTTCAGCGGTAGATGGTGTTGAGCCTCAGTCTGAAACGGTTTGGCGTCAGGCGAACCGCTATGGCGTTCCCCGTATTGGTTTTGTAAACAAAATGGACCGCAGCGGCGCCGACTTCCTGAATGTGGTGAAGCAGGTTCGTGAAATGCTGGGTAGCAAGGCCGTTCCCCTTCAGTTGCCCATTGGTGCCGAAGATGACTTCAAAGGCGTGGTTGACCTTATCCGTATGAAGGGCATTATCTGGGATGCTGCTACGGAAGGTATGACCTATGAATTGATTGATATCCCTGCCGATATGGTGGAAGAAGCCGAATTGTGGCGTGGTCAGCTTGTTGAGGCTGTTGCAGAATATGATGACGCCCTGATGGAAAAGTTTTTCGATGATCCCAATACCATTACCGAAGATGAAATCCATGAGGCGGTTCGTAAAGCTACCATCGACCTCAGCATCGTTCCTATGATGTGTGGTTCCTCTTTCAAAAACAAAGGTGTTCAAACGGCCCTTGACGGCGTGTGCCGTTACCTGCCTAGCCCGGTTGATATTCCCGACACAGTGGGTACCCACCCCGACAGCGGTGAAGAAATTACCCGTAAGGCCTCT
>JALOMX010000353.1 GCA_025455245.1 Chitinophagaceae bacterium | reverse complement strand
ATTGGAAACGATTTCCCAAAAGGCCGTCAGGTAGATTTTGTGCTGGGAAAATGGTCCGAGACAGAAAAACCGGTTGTTGCAAAAAAGATCGAAACTTGTGCGGCCCTCATTGAAACCTTTGTTCTTATGGGAATAGATGCCGCTATGAATCAATTCAACCACCTGAAATTTTGACAATTGTCAAATATTTTCGATTGGTTTGAAAGGCCGGGATAAAGATGTAATTTTGAAATCCGTTTCCTTAACCGGCATAGAACAGCCCCAAAATTTAAAACATACTTATGAAAATCATTTGCGTTGGACGCAATTATGCCGATCATGCCAAAGAATTGGGAAATCAGGTGCCTGATGAACCTGTGATCTTTTTAAAACCAAAAAATTCTTTACTCTCTCCGGGAAATAACCTTTTCTACCCCGCCTTTACCAATGAGTTGCACTATGAATGCGAATTGGTGGTGAAAATCAATAAAAACGGTAAGTTCATTTCACCCGGTAAGGCAAAGCTTTATTATGAGGAAGTAAGTCTTGGCATCGATTTTACCGCACGCGATATACAGGATAAACTTAAAAAGAAATCGCTGCCATGGGAAAAAGCCAAAGCATTCGATGGTTCTGCGGCGGTGGGTCAATTCGTTCCCTTATCGAAATTTGGTAATCCCAAAAATCTTCATTTCCAATTATTTAAAAACGGCGAATTGGTACAGGATGGCCATACCGCCGACATGTTATTCGGCATCGATGTGATCATTGCCGATGTTTCTCAGTATTTCTCGTTGAATATCGGCGACCTGATTTATACCGGTACACCGCCGGGGGTTGGCGAGGTGGTCATCAGCGACCGCCTTGAAGGATACCTTGAAGGTGAAAAGCTGCTCGATGTAATGATAGAGTGATGAAGGATGTTAAATCCGCTTCCGGCATCCGGTTAACCACTTATTTTCGCGGCCTGTTTTTAATACAGGCCTTTTTTGTTGCTACCATATGATCAATCATAACCTGATGCTGAAAGCCTGGAGGCTAATGGTATATTCCGGGCACATGGCATACCTGTACGATACCAACCGTACAGTGTGTCGTTACGTTCACTCTACAAGCCTCGGGCATCAGGCTGTTCAGCTTGCTACCGGTTTTTTATTGCAGCCCCACGATTGGGTAAGTCCTTATTATCGCGATGAAAGCCTGCTGTTGGGTATCGGTTTCACACCGGGAGAACTGATGCAGCAGTTGCTTGCCAAAGCGGACGATTATTTCAGCGGCGGACGCAGTTATTACGGCCACCCCAACAGTAAACTGACCGACAGGCCGCAAATCATACACCAAAGCAGTGCCACAGGCATGCAGGTAATTCCCGCTACCGGAATAGCACATGGATTGCAATTCCTCCAACAGATCAATAGTCCAAAGCTTAGGCTCGGCGAAGACGGTTCCTTGCCCCTTGTTCTTTGCTCTTTAGGCGATGCTTCCCTGACCGAAGGGGAGGTAAGTGAAGCCTTTCAGGTAGCCGTGCTGAAGAAGCTGCCCATCATTTACCTTGTTCAGGATAATAAATGGGGCATTAGTGTTACTTCAGGGGAAGCAAGGGCCATGGATGCGGTAGATTTTGCAGCAGGTTTTAAAGGTATGCATACAGCCCGCATTGACGGTACCGACCTTGAAGCCTGCTACGAAACCATGTCGGCCATTATGCACAAGGTAAGAAATGGAGAAGGGCCCTGTCTTGTTCAGGCCGATGTTCCCTTGCTCGGGCATCATACAAGCGGTGTCCGTAAAGAGTTTTACCGTCAGCCCGATGAACTTGAACAGGAAGGCCTTCGGGATCCGGTTAACCGTCTCAGGGCCCGCCTTCTGGAAACGGGCATTTCACCGGATCATCTTGATACGGTTGAAAGGGATGCCAAAAAGCAGGTGGAAGAAGCTTTTGCAATGGCTATGGCTGCACCTGAACCTCAGCCGGGGACGGTGGCCCACCATGTATTTGCGCCAACCCCGGTAAAGGAAGAAAAGGGTGAAAGATCGCCTGCAGGTGCCCCCAAAATAATCATGGTGGATGCGGCTTTGTACGCCATCCGGGAGTTGATGGAAGACCATCCGGAAGCTTTGCTTTACGGGCAGGACGTAGGTAAAAGACTTGGGGGTGTTTTTCGCGAAGCGGCTACCCTTGGCGATCTGTTTGGCGACCACAGGGTTTTCAATACAGCTATTCACGAAGCATATATCATTGGCAGCACCGCGGGAATGAGCGCTGTGGGGGCCAAACCCATTGTAGAAATACAATTTGCCGATTATGTCTATCCCGGGTTCAATCAATTGGTGTCGGAACTGAGTAAAAGCTGCTACCTTACCATGGGTAAGTTCCCGGTAGGTGCCCTGATACGGATACCTTGCGGAGCCTACGGCGGCGGCGGACCTTACCATAGCGGCAGTATTGAAACAACCTTATTGAGCATAAAAGGAATCAAAGTGGTTTATCCATCCTCGGCTGCCGATATGAAAGGATTGATGAAAGCCGCTTTTTTTGATCCGAATCCGGTTATTATGCTTGAGCATAAAGGTTTGTATTGGAGCAAGGTGCCGGGTACGGAAGGGGCTAAAACAGCCGAACCATCAAGGGACTATGTAATACCACTTGGAAAAGGGAGGGTGGTGCAAAAGGCGGATGCCGGCAAGGTGAGGAGTGGAGAATCCTGTTGTGTCATTACCTACGGTATGGGGGTGTATTGGGCCATTGCTGCTGCTCAAAAACTGCCCGGGCAGGTGGAAATCATTGACCTGCGCACCCTGGCCCCCCTTGATGAAGAATTGGTGATGGACAAGGCGTATTCAAAAAGCATGTTTCCGTTTTCTCGATGCCCCTGTGGAAGTACTTGGGGCGCTCGATTTGCCGGCAGTTCCTATAAACATTGCGTTGGAAAAGGCCATGCTTCCCAATGCCGAAAAAGTGGAGGGCCGTTTGAAATCATTATTGGAGGGCTGAGAAATAATTTTTTCCGGGGACTGTCTTTTTATGGCCTGAACCCCTAATTTTGCAGCCCATTTGGCGAGGTAGCTCAGATGGTTAGAGCGCAGGATTCATAACCCTGAGGTCACGGGTTCAACTCCCGTCCTCGCTACAAGAGGTCCCAACCGGGGCCTTTTTTGTTTCCCGGAACCGCCTGATAAAACAAACCCATTTTATTTGTAGTGATAAAAAATACCCCAGTCAAAAGGTGTCCAGAAGCAGGCTTTTTGCCCGCAGGCTTTCAGCGCATTGTTGGCCCAGGTATTGCAGGTATGAAACATGCTGTATGAACCGTTTGCTTCGTAAAAAGCGTCTGTTTCGCCGTAGTTGGCATTTGTTTTAATGTTAATGACCTTCCCTGCCGGATCTTTTTGAAGACTGCCGGTAATGTAATTGATCAATCTGCGGTATTGGTCTGTACTGACCAGTATTTTTTTACAGGTTTCATCTTCGTCTATCCTGTAATAATACGTGGCATGAATAGCTGTTGTACTCAGCCCGGTGGCAGCTTTAAAGGCTACAGAGGCTTTCAGGTCGGCCCAGGTAGGCGTCTCCAGGTAAAAGCCTTTGTCACCCCAGCCCATTCCCAAAAAACGAAAGGATGTATCTTTTGCAAGGGTATGGTCAAATCTCAATTGTCTGCTCCAATCCATCCATTCGCTGCGAACCGGTACCACAATGTCGGTATGTACGCCATTGGTTTTTATATATATGGCAACTTGTTTCCCTTCGGTTTTTTCGGATGAAATGCCGATCCTTGATAATAAGAATGCAGATAATAAATACACTGCCACAAAACCGGCAAGGAATAGAAAGGTCAGACCGGCGTATTTCAATAATTTCTTTAGCATTCGTTTAAAATTTGAACCCTTTTCCGGGGGGAAATTCAATCAGGCTTACCTCCCAACCCAACTTTCAGTAATAACTCATGCACCGGCAAGTTTGCTTCCCAGGTATCCCATCGGTAAATATGCCAGTGCAAGGTCAGTTATGGTAAACCAGGTAGGAGAGGGAACCATAAATACCATGGAAATTCCACCCATTAAAAAGAAAACGCCGATGACCAATCCTAACCAAATCCTTGAGGGATTACCTATTTTAGTGGCAACGAAAGCCCCTGTAAGGGTGCCGAGTGCATGTGCAAGCCACGGCATCAGAAAATGCTTGGGTTCAAATAAAGGAAGCGCTGCTTTCAGCCCTTCCGTGGTGGTTACATCCGCACCGGCAGGAGGCGGTATTATAGTGCCGCTGAGCGTAATAATTCCCATATTGACGATGCTGCCAATAACCAATCCGCCAATGACGGCCAGAACATTTCGGAGAACAGGATGCATGCTGAGTTGTTTTGGTAAAAATAATCGTTGTGGTGTTTGGTTGGTAATTACATTTTTTATAGTTATTATCTATATCGCAATAAGATTTATAAATAAAATTTATCAGTGGTTTTGTCGTACGTTTGACATCCTGAAAATAAAAATTTTTAAACGATGGAAAATATGGAAAAAACAAATGTTGGTACACCTGCTACCAACGGAATCAGTAAGTGCCCGTTTCATAACGGCAGCATGAAAAAAAGTACAGCCGGATCGGCACCCACCAACCGCGATTGGTGGCCCGGACAGTTGAAACTCAACATTTTAAGGCAGAATTCTTCGCTTTCCAACCCAATGGAAAAGGATTTTAACTATGCCGAAGAGTTCAAAACGCTTGACCTTGAGGCGGTAAAGAGGGACCTTGCCGAATTGATGACCACATCTCAGGACTGGTGGCCGGCCGATTATGGTCATTATGGCCCTTTGATGATCCGTATGGCATGGCACAGTGCAGGTACCTATCGCATTCATGACGGACGCGGCGGCGCCGGCAGCGGCACACAGCGTTTTGCACCATTGAACAGCTGGCCCGACAACACCAACCTTGACAAGGCACGCCTGTTGCTGTGGCCCGTAAAGCAGAAATACGGCAAAAAACTGAGCTGGGCCGACCTGATGATCCTCGCCGGTAACGTAGCGCTGGAAACCATGGGCTTTAAAACCTTTGGCTTCGGCGGCGGACGCGAAGATGTTTGGGAACCCGAAGAAGATATTTACTGGGGAAGCGAAAGCGAGTGGCTGGGCGATAAGCGCTACACCGGCGACCGCGAACTGGAAAATCCGCTGGGTGCCGTACAAATGGGCCTCATTTATGTAAACCCCGAAGGACCTAACGGTAATCCTGATCCGGTGGCAGCAGCCCGCGATATCCGCGAGACCTTTGCCCGCATGGCGATGAACGATGAAGAAACCGTTGCACTGATTGCCGGCGGACACACTTTTGGTAAAACGCATGGCGCTGCCGATGCCGGAAAATATGTAGGCCGCGAGCCTGCAGGTGCAAGCATGCAGGAAATGAGCATGGGCTGGCATAACAGCTTTGGCAAGGGAAATGCAGAAGATACCATCACTAGCGGACTCGAAGGCGCCTGGACGACAACGCCCGCGCAGTGGAGCCACGATTATTTCAGGCATTTGTTTGAATACGAATGGGAATTGAC
>JALOMX010000352.1 GCA_025455245.1 Chitinophagaceae bacterium | reverse complement strand
CATTATTCCTTGCTTCATATTCCGGTTCAGTACCTATAGTTTGCCAGCCGGAAGATTCCATTTCATGTAAAAAAGCTCCGATGCCGGTACCCACATCAAGTAATTTGCCGCTTGCGAGGTTTGTTTGCCTTTGCACAAAGCGCCTCTTTTCCGAAAGGGTAAAGCGTCGGGCAATACGGTATAATTTATTTATAAGGCCTTTTGAAGTATCGGTATGTGATATGTAATGTTCGGCTTTGTAATACGGTCCGATAAACTTTTCTTCAGGAACCGGATAAGTAAACCGTAAGGTACAGTTGAGGCAATCCCACAGGGAAAAGGTTTCACCCGAAATGCTGTGATCTTTACAATTAAAGGCGAATCGAAGGTTGTCTGCACTGCAAACCGGGCACAGGCTTGGCGGTGTTGAAGAATTCATAATACGGTCAAAACTACACTATAACAAATAAACAGGTAAATAACTGATATATTAAATTTCAAAAATTTCAGTTATCTATTATTTTGACACAATTTTTTGAAACCTTCCAATATCCGATATGCCTACAGATAATTACCTTCACAGCGGTATGGAAAAAGGGTTGGAATGGTATTATCGAAAATCGAAAAAAAGATTTGATCAATGGTTCACGTTTTTCCCTTTGCAGGGTTACCTGATAGCATTTGCCCTTTGTTCATTCGGCGGACATCTTTTTTTGAACCATCAGTTTTTAAGTGAGCCCTCCCTTTTCAACGATTTGCTTGCAGCACTTATCAAACTCGTAAGGCTTGTGTTTTTTCCTTTGCTCCTCGCAGGACTTGCAACAGTCCTTATACCGTTTGTGTGGCTGTGGATTGAGTATAAACAACGAAAACTAAAGATATCGCTGGAATCACCATCAGATGTTTCTGAAGGACACCAACAGGAATTAAGGTTCAACATTCATCCTTTATGGCAGCCGTTATTTGGTCAGGTTTATTATCAGCTTATTTACGGTTCCGGCAAAGAACGTTCTCCAAAATTCTCCCTTGTCCGTAAAGAAAACATTTTGGGTTATGCTGGACAAATTCAGAATGGCTGGTATAAATGGCCTGTTCCGGGTGTAAAAGAATACGAGGTAGATGCCATGATTATTTACATGGAAGACTTCTTTCATTTCTTCCGGTTTGCCATTAAAGTTAAAGTGAATCAATCATTTTTTACACAGCCCGCCAATCTCCAACATCCCCCCCTCGACATTTCGCCCGGAAAAACTGAAAATGAGGATATCCGCATCCGGGATTGGAGAAAAGTGCAGGGCGAATGGATTAATTTTAAAAGCTTTGATGACAGTGACGATGTGCGCAGGATCGTATGGAAAATTTATGCTCGTAACAAAGAACTTGTCGTTCGAACTCCTGAGATCCTCAACCCTTATGCATCACATGTATCATTATTTGTTTCCTTTTTTGATGCATTGGAAGCACGCTTTTCCGATGCAGTAAATAATGTTTGCCTTGATTTTTACAAATCTGCCTGTTTTACCCTGCACAATATCCTCATTAAGCAGGGATTAAAAGTGAGGCTTTATACCGATGCAAAGGGGATGGAGGAAAACCAACATCAAAAACCGGAGGAGGTAGCCTATGCATTTGCCAAATGTCAATGGCAAAATGAAGTATCCATTGAAGAATTCATTGAAATAAAAAACAATCCGGTTATTTGCATATCGTCACTTTCAAAAGCTGAACATGTTGAAAACATGCTCGAATCAATCCCGCCTGATGCCTCCGTATTTTTTGTCCCGCTTTCTTATGCGGCACCCTTTCCGCGGGGCTGGAACTGGATAAAATGGCTGTGGGTAGAAACAGAAAAAGAACCATCTTACAGGGTTTCCCTGCTTTGGTATATTTCTCCTGTAAGGCGCAAGGTTTTGGAGAATGAAAAAAGAATTCGTTCAATCCTGCGTCGTAGCGGTAAAAAATTTATTGAATTCAACTTATTGGAGGGTATTGAAAATTAATGACCATTCCCCGTCATCATAGCAGCAAAACAGAACTGGCGCAATATTTATTGCTTGGGATACCAACTATTGGCCTGATGGCTTTTGGAATTTACCTGGCAAATCAATGGCTCGATGTTTTATCCGATCACTGGATCATTCAATCAACCTTCTTTTCTGCAGGGATTATTGCATCTATTTTTTGCTTTGCAAGAAGGTTGAGATTTGTAACACTCACTGCGGTTTTCATTGCTTTGTTTTTTATTATTCAGCATCTTTCAGCAGGCTTATTAAATGGTGAATTCCTGAGTTTCTTTTTCAATGTATCTTTTACCAACTATTTTGTCTTATTCACTTTAGGCTGGATTGCAGGCTATGGCTTTTCGAGGTCGAGATTCATCACCATGGCATGGTCCATTTTACTTTTAGCGGTTTTATTACTCGTAATAGCCCATATAAGCAAACCCTCCTCCGTTTCGTTTATCTGGTCTGCAACGCCTGTACTTGTTTTTGTAGTGTATATAATTTACATAGCTGAGCTACTCAGAAATATGAATGAAAACCAAACCCGTTTTGGATTATTCATTTCCCGCAAATTAATAGCTTTCGGATTGATGCTCGGTTTGATTCTTTTTTCAGCGCTCAGTTTATTAAAACCCGAATTAAATACTATAGAAAAACAATGGGAACAGGGAGGTAAACCTAAAGAAGAAAATGATAAACAAAGCAGCCTGACACGTAACGATGGTATGGGGAGAAACACTCAATCATCTATGGGTCTGCAGGGATTTAACAACAGGGCAAATAAAGACTCGGTATTATTTGTAGCTAAGCTCGATAATTATTTCCAGGATTCAGATGTACCGAATCCATTGTATTTTGTATCGGACTATTACACAAAATTCGATACGCTTACACAAACATTTGAAACCGACACATTGAGGCCTTATGATGATCTTTTTAAACCCGATTTGTTATCAATCCCCCTTTATCATACCCTGCAAGACAGTTCTGTTTTGAAGAATTCACTTGCACA
>JALOMX010000054.1 GCA_025455245.1 Chitinophagaceae bacterium | reverse complement strand
AATTTTCCCAAAGGGCTATGCATTATCATTTGTCCGAATGTATTCATCCTATTTTGCTGCCGTTGGGCAGGGTTTTATCGGGATTAAGTAATACAACCGAATTATCCTCTGCATAAATGCCCAACACAAGGCATTCGCTTATGAAATCTGCAATTTGCTTGGGAGGAAAGTTCACCACCGCCACCACCTGCCGGCCAATCAGGTCTTCCGGCTCGTAATGCCGGGTTATTTGTGCCGAAGATTTCTTTTGCCCCAAAGGACCAAAATCAATCCAAAGTTTGTAGGCAGGTTTCCTGGCTTTGTCAAATAGCCGGGCATCCAAAACGGTTCCTACCCTGATGTCGATTTTTTCAAAATCATTCCAGGAAATATGCAGGTCCATACTGTAATAATACCTTAGTTCAAATGAATCTCCCCCGGTTCCTGAACCTCCCCATACACTTTCACTTCATTATACAGCGTATCCCTTTCTACGGGAAGCCTGCCCGCCTGCCTGATTAAAGCAACAAGTTCCTGAGTACTCATCGAAGGATTCTGTTCTTCACTGCCTGCCATGCTGTAAATCCTCGTACTGTCATCAATCGTGCCGTCAATATCATTTACCCCAAAGCTTAAAGTCATTTGTGCATTGTGCCTTCCCAACATTGGCCAATAAGCTTTCAGGTGGGGAAAGTTATCCATGTACAACCTTGCAACGGCATACATTTTCATGTCTTCAATCAGGGTAGTTTCAGGCACATGGCTCATTTCGTTATCATGATTGCGGAACTTAAGCGGGATGAAGGTATTGAAGCCTCCTGTTTCGTCCTGAAGCCTGCGAAGTTGATCCATGTGATCAATCCGATGTTCAAACTTTTCATAATGACCATACAGCATGGTGGCATTGCTATGCATTCCCAATAAATGCGCAGTTTTATGAATATGCAACCAACCTGCCCCGTCAACTTTGTCGGCGCATATCTGCTCCCGTATTTCGGGTGCAAAAATTTCAGCACCTCCACCCGGCAATGAATCAAGGCCCGCCTCATGCATCAGCTTCATTCCTTCCTCAACGGATACCTTCGCCTTTCTGAACATATAATCCAATTCAACGGCCGTAAATCCTTTGATGTGCAGGTCCGGACGATGGTCCTTTATTTTCCGCATCAGGTCCATAAAGAAATACATGTCCATTTTGGGGTGAACACCACCTACAATATGCACTTCGGTAACAGGTTTTCCATCGTATGATTTCACGATGTCAAGCATTTGATCAATACTTAATTCCCATCCCTCTTCACGGTTTTTGTAAAGCCTGCTGTAACTGCAGAACTTACAACTGAACACACAAACATTGGTTGGCTCAATATGAAAATTTCTGTTGAAATAAGTCCTGTGACCATGCATGCGTTCGCGTACAAAATTTGCAAGCGCTCCCAACCATCCGGGTGAGCCCTGCTCAAAAAGCAAAATGCCTTCCTCCTGTGTTATTCTTTCCCCTGCGATTACTTTATCACCAATTTTTTGCAATTCCGGGTTGGTTTTCGATGCATCGAGGATTGTATTTATGGCTATCATAATATCAGAATGTCAGCAAATTTACAACTGTGGGGCTGCATAGGTTCAAATTACCTATTTTCGGCACTTAATGTTTGTACAGATTTAACCAAACCAAATTGCATGGAGCGTTTTCACGGGTTAATAGGCATTGTCCTCATACTTGGCCTGGCATACCTTGCCAGCAACAATAAGCGGAAAATAAACTACAGGGTTGTTTTGAGCGGAATTGCTTTACAGGTAATAATTGGCATACTGCTGCTGAAAGTGGAATTTATCCGTGCCTTTTTTCAAAAGCTTGGGCATGGCATGGAAAAAATTGAGCAGTTTGCCAAGGCTGGAGCCAATTTTGTGTATGGCGGGGTGGCAAGTGTTGACCCGACAGGGGCCGTAGGCAATTTTGCCTCAGGTCAGGGGATGTTTGTCTTTGCCTTCAATGTAGTGGCAACCATTATCCTCGTATGTGTGCTTGTTGCCATATTATACCATATCAGGGTTATGCAGCGGGTGGTATCGGTTATTGCAAAAGCCATGAATTTTGTGATGCGGGTGAGCGGCGCAGAAGCCCTGAGCAATGTAGCAAGTGCATTTGTAGGTCAGGTGGAGGCACAGGTAATGATTCGCCCATACCTTGCCGGCATGACCCGCAGCGAACTGCTTGCAAGCATGAGCGGAAGCCTTGCCTGTATTGCAGGCGGCATCCTTGTGGTTTATGCAAACATGGGCGCCAAGGCCGGTCTCGACCTTGCCCCCAAACTGATTACCGCAAGCCTGATGGCTGCACCGGGTGCATTGGTGATTGCCAAAATCGTTTTTCCCGAAACCGAAGAAAGCCAGACCATGGGCAAGGTGAAACTTGAGGTAAAAAGCCAGTACAGCAACATCATCGATGCCATCAGCCACGGGGCGAGCGATGGAATGAAGATTGGCATGAATGTGATTGCCATGCTGATCGGATTTATTGCCCTCATTGCCTGCATAGATTATATCCTGATGTGGATTGGCCACCTGTTCAACCCCAACTTCGATCTGAGCCTGAATTACATTTTCGGAAAAATATTCACCCCTTTTGCATGGTCGATGGGTATTCCTTCACAGGATGTATCCAATGCAGCCACCCTGCTTGGGCAAAAGCTGACGATCAATGAGTTTGTTGCGTTTAGTAATATGACCACCAAAACAGTTCCCATTGTTACCGAAAAAGGATTGTTGATTGTAAGCATTGCCATCTGCGGCTTTGCCAACTTCAGCAGCGTGGGCATGCAAATTGGCGGCATTGGGGAATTGGCGCCAACACGCCGTGCCGATCTTGCAAAGCTTGGACTTAAGGCCTTGTTCTGCGGCACGCTTGCAAGTTATCTTTCTGCCACCCTTGCCGGCATTATTATGGGATAAACTGTGTTATTAATAAAATGGATGAATGGCAAACAACCATTGCCCTGCCGGTTTAATTTTATAATAAAAACCTACCAATATGAAATGCTTCCTCGCGGTCGTTTTAGCTTCATGCCTTTTTGTTCATGCCCATGGTCAGGCGGAAAATCCGAAGTATGACAAACACCTTGCGGACTCTTTGGGCGCCAACGAGATGGGTATGAAAAATTATATGATGGTCATCCTGAAAACGGGACCGGCCAAAATTGCTCCGGGCCCGGCAAGGGACAGCATTTTCCGCGGACATTTCAGCAATATGAAAACCATGGCCGACGCGGGTAAACTGATTATTGCAGGGCCCATAGGGCAAAATGAAAAAACGTACAGAGGGCTTTACATTTTCAATGTTGACAATTTGGAGGAGGCAAAAAAACTGGCACAAACCGACCCTGCTGTTCAGGCCGGGATTTTTGATGTTGAAATCTACCCATGGTTTGGATCTGCTGCCTTGCCTATGTATTTGTATTATTCGGATAAGGTCACGAAAAAACCGGCATTTTAATAGGCAAAAAAATGGGGCAGTCTTTTAAACCGCCCCGTTTCTATATTAAGTAGATACAACTTATTTTTTCATATACAACACATCCTTAACCACCTTAACCGTACGGGCCACATCGGGTATGGCAAGCGCGGCGAGATTGGGGGCATAGTGCATAGGCGCATCGGCGCTTGTAATACGCAAAATGGGGGCATCAAGGTAATCAAACCCTTCCTTCTGAATGCGGTATGCAACCTCGCTCGATACAGAACACATCGGCCATTGCTCTTCTACCACCACCAGCCTGTTGGTCTTCTTAACGCTTTCCAGAATGGTACGCCAATCCAAAGGACGAATGGTACGAAGATCGATCACTTCGGCACTAACACCCTCTTTTTCAAGTTCAGCGGCAGCACCAAGCGCAACTTTCATCATCTTATTGAAAGAAACGATGGTAACATCGGATCCCGGCCTTTTAACATCAGCCTTGCCAATGGGAATCAGGTATTCCTCTTCGGGCACTTCGCTCTTATCACCGTACATCACTTCACTTTCTAAAAAGCAAACAGGATCCTCATCACGAATGGCGCTTTTCAGCAGGCCCTTGGCATCGTAACCGTTGCTTGGTGAAATAACCTTCATGCCGGGGATATTTGCAAGCATGCTTTCAAAAGCGGTAGAGTGCTGTGCACCCAATTGACCGGCGCTTCCATTGGGGCCACGGAAAACGATGGGACATCCGATCTGTCCGCCGCTCATGGCTTTCATTTTACTGGCGGTGTTCAGGATCTGATCAAGCGGCAATACGGCAAAGTTCCATGTCATGAACTCCACAATGGGACGAAGGCCGTTTTGGGCAGCACCCACAGCAATGGCGGTGAAGCCAAGTTCGGCAATGGGGGTATCGATAACGCGGTCGGGGCCAAATTCTGCAAGCATACCCTGACTTACCTTGTAGGCGCCATTGTATTCAGCCACTTCTTCTCCCATCAGAAAAACGTTGGGGTCGCGGCGCATTTCTTCACTCATTGCTTCGCGTAAGGCTTCCCGGAATGCGATTTGTCTTGCCATGCTTATAAAATCCTTTTTTAGGGAACGCAAAAGTAAAGGCTGAGTCCCAATTATCCATTAATTGAATTGCCTAAATTCATACAAAATAAAAAGCAGCCCCCGTGGAGGCTGCCATTTTTAAAGTCTGAAAGAATTTATTGGGGCAAAAGCACCGCATCGACCCGATGGATTACGCCATTAACCGCATTGATATTAGCGGACGTTACATTGGCAAAAAAGTTGACAGGTCCGCCGGGGGTAGGTACCACGTTTCCGGGTCCCCTTACCTGAACTGCGGAAGTTGTGACATTAAACTGCTGATTAACACCCATGACGCTTGGACGCGAAGTATTATCAAGATTGGGTGAAAAAGCCCTAACCCCCTGCACATGAAAGGCAACAATTCCCCAAACGGTAGCACTTGGTAAAAGGGCAAACGTAGACGGATCCTGTGGCAGTCCCAACGCAGCGAACAGGTTATTAAAAGCTGTATTGGTAGGCGCAAATACAGTAAGATTGGCTGCTGCATTGCTAAGAATTGGCAACAACGCCGGGGCTCCGGGAGGAGGTCCCTGATCTGCACGCTGAACTGCCGCCAACAGGTAAGAATAAGATGGATCTCCCGCTACAATTTGTGCAAGCACTTGTTGCGGCGGACTTAACAAAGCTGCTATTACATGGACAATACCATTGGAGGCCTGTACATCGGCCTGTTTTACAGGAATCTGATTGGCCCATGCACTGCTGCCGCGGCGACTGATACCCAACGGCATCCTGTATCCGGGAGGTAAGCTTGCTGACGGCGCCTGAAGCAACAATGCACTTTGCAGATACATATTCGGGTATTTATCAGAAATACGGGTTGCATTATACCTTTCCCCACCTATTAAGTGATAACTCAGAATAGACTGAAGGGTCGCAACGGGAATACCGGCAATGGCACCAGGATTTGGAATTCCGCTTGCCTGAAAAGCTGCATCATCGGGCGCGAAAACGGTGTATACCTGCATCGAATCGCGTAAAAGATTCTGAAACCCTGCACGATCGACCGCAGCTTTCAGAATGCTAAAATTAGCACTGCTTATTAAAGTGTAAATTGAAGGGGCGGCAGGCGGTACATAAGGCGTAGGCACTGCTTCAGGTAAATCCTTATTACAGGAAAAAAGAAACGCAGTCCCGGCAAACAAGGCCAGCATCTGAGTTTTCAATTTAAACAATGATTGTTTCATATAATAATAATTTTAGAATTACTGTGATGGATGATTATAGCACATTGTATGCAAAACTTACATAATACAACCCGCCTACACTTGGATTGGCAATGGCCGTTCTGTAGTAAGAATTCAGCAGGTTGTTGGCGCCCACTTTTACAAGGGACCTTGCCTTTGGAACCTTAAAGTTTATACTGGCATCTACCACATTAAATGCATCAATCATGCCATTGGCAAAGTCGCTTTGCCATTCAACCTCATCCTGCCAACGCCATGCAAGGTTAAACCCGACAATACGCTTCTTTCCAAAACCATCTTTTGAGAAAGTTACATTGGTGCGGTACTTTGGTGCATTAAAGAATGTACGGAAACCTGCCGGAACATCATTCAAAACATCACTTGAGGCATTTACGCCAATCCGGTAATTGGCCGGAAGGTTGTAATCAAGGCTAAGACCCCATCCGTAGGTTTTAATTTTTTCAGGAGCGTTCACTACAATGCTGAAACCGGTGCGGGTTCCGGCATCGGGTGTTCCGCTTGCATACTGCAACGCATCCCTGCGGGAAATAAAGTCGGTGTATTCGCCCAGATAACCATAAGCATCAATCAGTAATTTACCACCAACAAGGGCCTTATAACCCAACTCAAAAGAAGTTACTGATTCAGGTCTTGTCTGCTCGTATGGAATCCTGACAGGCGTGGTACCCGCAGGGGCTTCACCACCAAACTGAACCGGAACCGTAAACGGATCATAAGGCCTGTTCTCAATCAGGTTGTATTTATTCAGTACGGCCTGATTTTCTCCGATCAACCTGCCACTGCCAACGTTCAGATCAATCCACTGCTGCTGCGTTGACGGGAAACGATAGGCTGTTTGGTAACTAAGGCGGATGTTATGATTTTGTGCAGCCTTCAGCAAAGCCGTAAGCCTTGGTGTAAACCTGCCTTCAAAGTTTTCATTCTTGTCATACCTGCCCGATGCAGTAAGCCTGAGCTTGCTGTTGAACAAATCTTTTGCAACCTGAATATATGCGCCGATTTCATTGATCTTGATCAGTTCGGCTTCTTTCATAAACAGGGTACCCTGACTGTTCAGCACAAACTGACGGAAGTTTCCACCGATTAAGATATCTGCCCATTTGATATCAGCTATACCGGAAAGGTTCAACTGACCTTCACCCCACCACATATCAGACCTGTCGAGGAACAAACCGCCCTGGGGAATCGGCACCTTTCTGATCTGATCATAAATATTATTAAATTGTCTTGATCCGGGCTGCGGCCTTCCAACATCAGCAACACCCCTCGCTGCGTTGTGGGCAGCAAGATCGTTCTGTCCGGCCATTTTGGCATTTAGGTACGCGAAAGCATACTGTTGGTACCATGTAGGACTCGGCTTCCATACTTCATTGAACAACCGGGTGGTAACCGTAAGGTCATGCGACTCACCGGAGTTTTCTTGTGTGGTAAATGCCCTCACAAACCAGTTCTTGCTGTTCAACTCGAATTTGTACTGTCCAATCTTAAATTCCCGGAGAGAATAGCGCTGAGCACCTGTGTAAACCGAGTTACCGGTACCCCAATGTCCCGCAACCACAGCTTCCAAATTGGGTAATATTTTATAATGTACGGCGCCGGAGAGCTTAAATACTTTTGTATTGGGATCAACAATATCCACTTCCCTGTAACCTGTGCGGCTTACGTTGATGGTAGAAGGCAAGGTATTTATATAATCAGCGAGAAAAGGAACCTGTGCAGCTATTGGCCCAAGCACCGCAGACCTGATGTCAATGGTCGTTTCATCACCATACACATTCACACCATCATAGTTGGGATCAGTATCCCTTGTTCCGTTAATAATTTGTCCGGTAGTTCCAAAACGACGGTAATTCCTGTCGTCATCCGCCACCCAGTCCTTTGCCTGTATCAGTTCACTTCCTATTTTAAAGGCAAGCTTTTCATTAACCTGCTTAGCCCAGCGAACAGCCCAGTTGTGGTAAGGCGACACATCACGATTGCGGCGATCTACGTGCATCATACCGGTTTTTATCTGAAAGCTAAGCCCCTGGTATTTAAACGGATTTTTTCCGTTGATGAACATCGTTCCGTTCATACCGCCGGGACCATACAATGCCGATGACGCACCCTGCAGCAATTCCACACTTTCAACGTCGAGTTCGGTTAAGCCGATTACGCTTCCCACAGCAAAATTCAGGCCCGGCGCCTGATTGTCCATGCCATCCATAATTTGCAAAAAGCGGGTATTACCGCTGCCGGCAAAACCACGGGTGGTAGGTGTTTTGAATGTAAGTGAACTGGTAACAAAGTCAACCCCTTTCAGATTGACAACCATATCATAATAGTTGGCAGCAGGAGCAGATCTGATGTTGGAATTCCCTATTCTTTCAATACTTACCGGGGACTCCAGAATCCTTGCAGGCGTTCTTGTAGCAGAAACGACCACCTCCTGACCTAATGAGGATGTTGGGTTAAGGGAAACATCAATCTGCTGTGCGGCATTGGCTACAACCACTTCAACAGGCTCATAGCCGATGGAGGTAATCATAAGGGTCAAAGGGAATTTCTGACGGGTATTCAGGGTGAAATTTCCCCTGTCATCGGTATAGGTCCCTTCTTCGGTTCCTTTAATAACAATCGATACAGAGGATACTGTTTCTTTGGAAGTGGCATTTTTTACCGTGCCTTTCAACGTGGCGACTTCCTGAGCATAGGTCAGGTTTTGCATTACGCAGCCTAACACAAATGCGGCCAATAGGCGGAGCATTTTTCTCATAATGGCAAGTTTGATTTGAACAAAAATTAGCGTATTAACCAAATATTGGAGCGAATATTCAACAAATCAAAATCATTTTGTTTCACAATAGACAGTTTTTTATCCACTTTTTTTTTATCCATTGAAAAAACATACTGCAACCACCGAATTTTACCCCGAATTTATTGCAAATGGAAAGATTTTCAGGCCAAACCGGCTACTATAGGGGAAAAGTAAGGGACGTATATAGTATTGGAGATGAATGGCTGGTGATGATTGCAAGCAACAGGATTTCGGCATTCGATGTGATACTTCCTAAACCCATTCCTTACAAGGGGCAGGTACTTAACCAGATTGCAGCTTATATGCTTGATGCCACCGCTGATATCTGCCCGAATTGGCTTGTAAGTGTACCCGCCCCCCATGTCAGTATCGGAAAAAGGTGCGAACCTTTTAAAGTGGAAATGGTCATCAGGGGAAACCTGACCGGGCATGCCGCGCGAACCTATGCTTCAGGATTACGACAACTATGTGGTGTAGCGCTTCCCGAGGGTATGCGGGAGAATGACTTTTTCCCTGAACCGATCATTACCCCTACCACCAAGGCTTCCGAAGGACATGATGAAGACATCAGCCGGGAGGATATCATTGCCAAAGGCATTGTTTCGGAACAGGATTATGGCATTTTGGAGAATTATACA
>JALOMX010000351.1 GCA_025455245.1 Chitinophagaceae bacterium | reverse complement strand
GATTGGCCGAGAATAGCCACATAAGGTATGCTACGTTTATCGGCATACTTGAACTGCTTGTCCATTTTAGACTGTTCGTGATAGATTTCTGCACTTATACCCCGGTTTCTGAGTTCCTGCATCAACTTATAAGCGGCCATACTTTCATCTTTCCCCAAATTAAAAAATAAAACCTTCGTTCCGGCCTGAACATTTTCCGGGAAAAGCTTTAATTCCTCCATCACATCATAGATCCTGTCTACCCCAAATGAAATGCCGACACCCGGTATGCCCGGGACATCAAATAATCCGGTAAGATTGTCGTACCTGCCACCCCCGCCAATGCTTCCGATCTGCACCCCTGCTGCCTTCACTTCGAAGATGATACCCGTGTAATAATTCAGCCCGCGTGCCAGTGTAAAATCAGGTACAAGGGTTGCATAACTGTCCTTGTGGTTAAAATGCTCAAGTAAAAACCGGATTTCATCAATGCCTTTTTGTGCTTGTTCATTCTGCTGCAAAAGGGTTTCCAGCATTTGAAGTGTGCTTTCTCCGGTCCCTTTGATGTCAAGGTACTGTAAGATGGTTTGAATGGCTTTTTCGCCAAGGCCTCTTTCTTTGAGTTCTTCAGCAACTTTTTCCAAACCTATTTTATCGAGCTTGTCAATGGCTGTAGTAATATCGGTCAGTTTGTCGGCAGCGCCGCACACTTCGGCAAGGGCAAGCAATATCATCCGGCTGTTTATCCTGATTTCAACAGGAATTTTCAATATGGAAAACACCCTTGCATAAACATGGGCAAGGTCGAGTTCATTGAGCAGGCTGTTACTACCCACAATATCTGCATCACATTGATAAAACTCCCGGTACCTACCTTTTTGCGGGCGATCTGCCCGCCAAACGGGCTGCATCTGAAACCTTTTGTAAGGCAGGGTCAGTTTGCCGTGGTTCATGGCCACAAAGCGGGCAAAAGGAATGGTAAGATCGTAACGCAGCGCGCGTTCTGTAATGCCGTTAACATTTTTTCCTGCAAGTACCTGTTCAAAGTCAGTCCTTGCTTTTTCATGTTTTTCAGGACGGTCAAGCCCGTTGTTTAAAATTTTGAAAATCAGTTTGTCGCCTTCATCGCCGTATTTCCCCATCAGGGTGTCAAGGTTTTCCATGGCAGGCGTTTCAAGCGGCTCAAAGCCAAAAAGCTCGAAGGCTTCACGGATGGTATTGAAAATAAAGGAACGCTTGCGGACCGTATCGGCTGCAAAATCTCTGGTACCCTGCGGTAGTGATGGCTTTGGCATAACGGGCGCAAAGAAACATCATTCACCCGGTCTGCCAAAGCGTTGGAGATTTTCTATAATTCTTTGGCAGGCGCTGTTTAATAACCCAAAAACAAATTGATAATCTTCAAAATCGCCGTAGTAAGGATCCGGGACCTCGCGGTGTGGCTGTTCCGGAAGGTGGTCGAGCAAAAGGGATGCTTTTTCGGGCACCCAATGTTCCCCCGAAATTCTCCTTGCATCTTTCAGGTTATTGTCATCCATAAAAAATACAAAATCAAAATGCTTCATATCGTGGGGGCGGAATTTTCGTGCCCGCAGGCCCGAAATGTCTATATTATTCTGTCCGGCAATTTTTTGTGACATCAGGTGCGGAGGTTCATCAATGTGCCATCCCCCTGTTCCTGCTGAATCAACTTCACAGGTGAAACCCGCATCGTCGGCTTTTTTCCGGAAAATTCCTTCTGCAAGCGGGCTTCTGCAAATATTTCCAAGACAAACCATCAGAATTTTCATGTATGCTGATATTAATTTTTTGCAAAAAAACTAAAACCGGTTAATAATACGGGACTATCTGATATTGAACTTATTAATATTCTTCTATTAATTGATACCTGAGGAAAAATGTAAATATTTTGACTTAAAAACCACCCATATTTTTTTTCCTGATCCCGAAAACAACGATTTTTTTTTAACTTGCCCGCCCCATTATGGATTATCAACCTACACGTCACCGAAAAAGAAGACCGGCTTTGGAGCCCCGCGTAATGTTAGATTTTTTTATGGGGGTTCTCTGGATGTTTGCGGGGTTGTTTGCTGCTTTTTCAAAAGAATTGTTCCAATCGGATTTTTTTGAGGGCAACGATCTTGTTCAGGGTTGGATGAAATATTTTATTGGAGGAATTTTTGTGCTTTACGGGGGTTTCAGAATCTACAGAGGGTACGTATTGTACAAGGAACGATTAGAAGAATAGAAACATGAGAAATAAGCTATACTTCATTTGCAACATAATAATCCTGGCGCTTTTTGCTACCGGTTGCCAATCGGGTAATCAAAACGGGACCAAGGATAAGCCCAAATACGACACACCGAAGTACGGGAGAATCGTAATCAGTGTAGATGAAAGTTTTAAGCCGATCATCGATTCGCAGATAAAGGTTTATAAAGCATCATTTCCGGAAACCGAAATTGTGGCCTATTACAAGTCGGAAGCGGAATGTTTAAAAGATTTGGAGGTTGACAGTGTCAGGATGGTTATTGTAACCCGTGGCCTTTCCCGCGAAGAATCTGATGGATTTCTGGAAAAGATCCGGTTTAAGCCATCTTGGGGATTATTGGCTTTTGATGCAGTGGCCGTAGTGGCAAACAATAAATCAAAGACCAATACGCTTTCATTGGTGGAACTTAGGAGCATGCTTGATGGAAGTATAGGCGGGGATTATGAAGTGGTGCTTGATGGACTCACGGCAACAAGTACCGTGCGTTATGCCATGGATACTTTGTTAAAAGGAAAAGCACTTGGCCCAAAGGTTCAGGCGGCCAAATCGAGCGAAGACGTAATCAGATACGTTGAAAAGAACCCAAATGCAATAGGGCTTATCGGGGTAAGTTGGGTTGGCAACAATCGCGATGAAAACCAATTAAGCTTTGTGGAAAATGTGAAATTAGTGTCGATGAAATGTGAAACTTGCGAAGATGAGGCCTTTGTTTTGCCATATCAGGCTAATATTGCATTAGGACGATACCCGATG
>JALOMX010000350.1 GCA_025455245.1 Chitinophagaceae bacterium | reverse complement strand
AGGGATAGATTTTTTTGCAATAATCTCTGGATAATTGCCATATTTCAAGGTCTTCAAAGCGGGTTATTGTTGCCATGGTTGAATTATTTTAGCAATAAAAATAAAACAACAAATACAAAAAACAAACCTCAAACCCGAAACTCCAAACAAAAAACCTAAACCCCCTCATGCGTCAGCCAACATCAACCCTCAAACCCAAAACTCCAAACAAAAAAAACCAAACTCCCTCAAGCGCAAGCCAACTTCAAACCTCAAACCCGAAACCTCAAACAACCTCAAACCCGCAACTTCAAACCTCAAACCCGAAACCTTAAAGCACAATATCCTGCAACAAGGGGCTCTTTTCCGGAAAATCGGTATTAAAATGAAGACCCCGGCTTTCGCGACGGAACTGTGCACTTTTTACAATCAGGTACCCTACGGTAATCATATTTCGCAACTCGCATAATTGTGGCGAGATGGTACTTGTACGGTATAATTCTTCAATTTCTTCATGCAATAAATCCAATCGTCTGCTTGCCCGCTGCAACCGCACATTATTGCGCACAATACCCACATAATCGCTCATCAGCAGCCGAAGTTCTTTCAGGCTTTGGGTAATCAGGATCATTTCCCTCGGGTTATTGGTGCCTTTTGCATTCCAGTCAGGTATCGTTTCGGGCGGTAGCGGTGAAAAGTCATCCGGAAATTTATCTTTTACATCTAAAAAGGCGCGATGGGCAAAAACCATGGCTTCGAGGAGGCTGTTGCTTGCAAGCCGGTTGGCGCCGTGCAGGCCGGTACTCGCGCATTCACCTGCAGCATACAGGTTGCGAATGCTTGTTTGCGCAAAGTCATCGGTTTGAATGCCCCCGCAGCTGTAATGGGCAGCAGGCGCCACCGGGATCATATCTTTTGCCACATCAATGCCTATGCTCTGGCATTTTTCATAAATATTGGGGAAATGTTCCCGAAACTTTTCCAAATCCATGTGGCGGCAATCGAGGTACACATTTTCGGTACCGGCCACCTTCATTTCATTATCAATGGCGCGGGCTACAATATCGCGGGGGGCAAGGTCTTTTCGTTCATCGTAGCGCGCCATAAATGCTTCACCCTCCGCATTGCGTAAAATAGCGCCATCACCCCTTACAGCTTCTGTAATCAGGAATGCATGGCCTTTGATGCCACTTTCATAAAGGGCCGTTGGATGAAATTGGATAAACTCCATATTCTCCACCCTGCCCTTGGCACGGTACACCATGGCAACCCCGTCGCCCGTGGCTATAGCAGGGTTGGTGGTAGTGCGGTACACACTGCCATTGCCGCCCGCCGCGAGGAAGGTAGTGGTAGCGATAATTTTATCCACCCGCTTTGTGGCCGTATCCAATATATACACGCCATAACAGGTGATATCAGGCGTAGTTTTCATGATCAGGTACCCAAAATGGTGCTGCGTAATGATGTCGAGCACAAAACAGTGGTTCAAAATCCGGATATTCTTCAGACTCGCCACTTTTTGCAGCAGTGCCCTTTCCATTTCCTTTCCGGTAACATCTTTGTGATGCAAAATGCGGTTTTCGCTGTGGCCGCCTTCTTTGCCAAGCCGGTAATCACCATCTTCCGCCTTGTCGAATTCAGCGCCCCATTCAATGATTTCACGGATACGGTCGGGGCCTTCTTTTACCACAATTTCCACAATTTCGGGTTTACAGAGCCCGTCACCGGCCACAAGGGTATCTTCAATATGTTTGTCAAAACTATCTTTCTCATCATCCCACACCCCGGCAATACCGCCCTGCGCGTACTTGGTATTGGTTTCATCGCTTACGGTTTTAGTGAGTACAAGTACTTCCCTGTCAGGAAAGGCTTCTGCAACTTTTACGGCATAAGTAAGGCCGGCAATGCCTGAACCGATAACCAAAAAATCTGTTTGCATGTATATTTGTTTCAACAGGCTGCACCTACAGCCATTTTATAGTACAAAATAACGGGTAATACGGTTTGCAAACAGTTAACATTCAACCCAATGGAAAAAATCAGGTTTAAAAAGATAAACAGACGATTCCCTTTCATTCACCCCAACAGTGAAATATCCCGGCTTCCTTCCGAAAAAAATAATCCATATTACCTTTGAAACATGATAGCACCTGAAAAAATACCGGCCAAATTATGCACGAATAGTTTTGCAGACAACCCATATTTGGTAATGGCTATAGGAATGTTTTTGGGTATGACCCTTATGTTTTCGGGAATCATGCTTGGCGCGCCGGTTTATATATCTATGGTACTGCTGCTCGCAGGTATTGGACTGGCCTATGGCTTTGGAATCGGGGAAGTGCAGTATTTATTAACACCTCAGGGTATCGAACAAAAAATCCGCCGATTTATTCCTTATGCCATAAAGCGCAAAGAAGAAACAAGGCTGATTAACTGGGATAAAATGAGTTCCTATAAAATTGATACCGATAAAAAAAGGTATGGTGATGAATATGAATACATTAAACTATACCTCAAAATATCTCCGGGTGAAATTTGGATTACCGATCAGCAGGACAAAGCCGGATTTCAACAGTTTAAAGATACTTTTTTACTGATGTTGGGGGACTTTAATGCAAGGAATAAAAAAACAACTACAGAAACCCTGCAACCTCAGCAGGCAACAGGTAAAAGCAAGTCCTCAAATGAAGGCAATAACCCCCAAGGGGAAAGTGGTTTGAATGGCAATTATCAAAGCCCGCTTATACGGCAAAGGCAAAGTTTTTATAAAACTTTTTTTGCTAAGGCCCTTACCATTTTTTTTACCCTGATTACCATTTTATTTATCTGGATTATTGCTTACCGGGGGATGCATTTTACCAATTGGTTCAAACTGATGTTTATTATATTACCAGGAACAGTATATATGGTCTACCGGGTATTTATAAGCCCCGGGATAAATAAATCAAACACCGCCCGGTCAAAGGAATGAAAAATCAACAGCAATTAATTGAAAGCACTGTACAGTTTGTAAAAACAACGCTCGCA
>JALOMX010000053.1 GCA_025455245.1 Chitinophagaceae bacterium | reverse complement strand
GGACGTATCATCGGGGTTAGTATTGACGCCCAGGGGAAAAGGGCCCTGCGTATGGCTTTGCAAACAAGGGAACAACATATCAAAAGGGAAAAGGCCACTTCCAATATTTGTACTGCCCAGGCATTGCTTGCCAATATGGCTGCCATGTATGCAGTGTACCATGGTCCCGAAGGATTGAAAAATATTGCAAAAAGAGTGGCCATCCTTACACAAGTGCTGGCAGAAAGCCTGCGTGATATGGGCTTTGCCATTAAATATGATTCCTTCTTTGACACGATAAATATTGAGACACCAAATCATGCTTCGATCAGGGAACTTGCTGAAAGTGCTCAAATTAATTTCAGGTATTTTGCAAAAGGAAGCATTGGCATTTCAATAGATGAAACCACTACCCAAAAGGATATTCTGGATATTGCTTATGTGTTTGCACAGTCTATTGAAAAAGAAGCAACCGTATTTTTCCATGATGATGCCTCCCTGCACCATATACCCACTTTTGCTGTCCGGACCACAGAATTTATGACGCATCCGGTTTTCAACACCTATCGCAGCGAAAGCCAAATGATGCGTTACATAAAAAAGCTGGAAAACAAGGACCTTAGCCTGAACACATCCATGATAAGCCTCGGCAGTTGCACCATGAAACTGAATGCGGCCACGGAAATGATTCCCCTTAGCTGGAACCACTGGAGTAAAATGCACCCCTTTGCACCTTTGGATCAGGTTGAAGGTTATCAGACCATGATGAAAAGATTGAGCGCATACCTTTGCGAGTCAACCGGTTTCGACCATTGCTGGCTGCAACCCAACAGCGGTGCGCAAGGCGAATATGCAGGTCTGCTGGCCATCCGCAATTTTCACCTTCGCAATGGCGACATCCACCGGAATGTTATGCTCATACCCATCAGTGCCCACGGTACCAACCCGGCAAGTGCAGTAATGGCAGGAATGAAAGTGGTTGTGGTAAAAGCACTGGAAAACGGCTATATCGATGTTGAAGATTTTCGGGCAAAAGCAGAACAATACAGTTCAGTACTTGCAGGCACCATGATTACCTACCCAAGCACTTATGGTATTTTCGAAGAATCGGTTCTTGAGATTTGCGAAATTGTACACCAGCACGGTGGACAGGTTTATATGGATGGCGCCAATATGAATGCGCAGGTTGGACTTACCTCACCGGCTGCTATTGGAGCCGATGTATGTCATTTAAACCTGCATAAGACCTTCGCCATTCCTCACGGTGGCGGCGGTCCCGGCATGGGCCCAATTTGCTTTAAAGCACATTTGCTTGACGACTTTATGCAAATGCCGAGCAATGAAACATTGCTTTTACAACAAGGCCGTCTTGAGGGCGCCGTTTCTGCAGCACCCTTCGGATCCGCTTCTATTTTGCTGATAAGCTATGCATACGCATGCATGCTTGGAGGCGATGGGCTTAAAAAAGCAACTGAATATGCCATCCTGAACGCCAATTACATGAGGGCCCGTTTGCAGGACCACTATCCTATTTTATATACCGGAAACAACGGAACCTGCGCCCATGAATTTATCGTGGATCTGAGGCCATTTAAGCAAAGTGCAGGTATTGAAGCTGAGGATGTGGCAAAGCGTTTAATGGACTACGGCTTTCATGCACCTACGCTCAGCTTCCCGGTACCCGGCACCATTATGATTGAGCCAACCGAAAGTGAAGACAAAGATGAGCTTGACCGTTTTTGTGATGCCATGCTCAGTATCAGGAAAGAAATTGCTGCCATTGAAAATGGTCAGGCAGACAAAGCCAATAATGTTCTTAAAAATGCACCCCATACACAGGAAGTATTGATTGATTCCGGTTGGGACCGTCCTTACAGCCGCGAAGAAGCAGCTTTCCCCCTTACCTGGGTTCGCGAGAGCAAATTCTGGCCGTCCATTTCACGCATCAACAACACTTTTGGTGACAGGAACCTCATTTGTACCTGTGAACCGGTCAGCAGTTATGCGGAGGAAGAAACCGTAAGTTGATTACAATGGATTGAAATACTAATCCCCGGTTTGGCACCGGGGATTTTTTTTATTTACCCTTTTTGATCATAGGCAGGGCAGTACTTTTTCGGTAAATTGCATAAACAATTATGGATCAATTCATCATTGATACCGAACTGTTCAAACTTACCCAACAGGACTTTTTCATAAGGCTTTTTGTAGCCCTGGGTATTGGATTGGTGATTGGACTGGAGCGGCAGCGTGATGCTTTAAAGGAAAATGCAGAAAGTTTTGCCGGAATAAGAACATTTGCTTTTACAGCCCTGCTTGGTTATCTCGGTGCAATCCTGTATTTCCTGTTTTCACCTGTTGTTTATTTAATTATCCTCCTCGCCGTTGCCATCCTTGCCGGATTATCCTACTTTATTGTTGCCCAAAAAGGCGATGTAGGTGCCACCACAGAAATGACCTTTCTGCTCACTTTTCTCCTGGGATCTTTCTGTCTTTTAGGATACCTGACCATTAGTCTCGTCATAATGGTGGTGATTATTGTGCTGCTTTCCTACAAGGTTCAAATGCGGTCAATTGCCGGTAAAATAACCGTTGAGGAATGGTATGCTTTTATCCGTTTTGTTATTCTGGCCCTGTTGATTTTCCCCTTTTTGCCCAATAAAAATTACGGACCATACAACAACCTGAATCCGCATGAAATAGGCTGGGTAATCCTTCTAACCTCAGGCCTTGGCTTTGTAGGCCATTTGCTCATCAAATTTTTGGGATCACGAAGGGGTATTCTGTTAAGCGGTATTTTCGGAGGCCTTGTTTCAAGTACTGCGGTCACCTGGATTTTCGCACGAAAAAGCCGCGACATGCCTCAGGATGTTCAAAATTGCAGCATTGCCATCCTGGCTGCTTCGTCCATTATGTTTCTGCGTATCCTTCTCTGGACTTTTATTTTCAACAAATCCCTGATGTTACAATTGCTGCTACCTGTGAGTATTATTTTTTTGTCAGCCATTTGTTTTCCGGTCTATTTATACTATACCACCCGGAAAGAATCTGCCTCTGTAAGCCATGTCACCAATCGGAATCCGCTGGATTTGCAAGGTGCTTTTACTTTTGGAATAATTTATGTCATTATCATACTCATAGTAAGCTATGCACATGAAAATATGGGAGATAAAGGAATGGTGATTTCAAGTGCCATAGCCGGCTTTTCGGATATTGATGCCATAACCATTACCCTTTCAAAACTTACAGGAAGTTCAATCGAATCAAGACTGGGAATTCAATCTATTATCATCGCAGCCATTACCAACACTATGGTAAAAATGGGAATAGGCTTATGGGCCGGGAGTAAAAAATTAAGGCAACTACTGCTGTTGGCTTTTGGCCTGGTATTGATAACCGCAGTTGTTGCCTTGATTATGGTTTCTTTCTGACTGTTGCTTTAGAAAAACTATTTTGCGATAACCAGTTTTGTAAACTCAGATCCGCTGAAAATCTTAACAAGGTTAATATCTTTTGACTTATGCCATGCTTCAATATTTTTCTCTGTAACCACTCTCCAGAAATTTTTAGCCCTTAGCTCATCAAAATCCCTCATCTCCACAAACAAACCTTTTACAGGGTTCCTGTTTTTAAAATTTATTTTCACTTCTTTGGGCGCTAAATGGTTGGGTATTAATACCTGTTCAATTTGTTCTTGTGTCATCCTTAATCTTTATTTTTTCGGAAGATAAGGGTTTAAATGTTTCTACATTGAATTATTTTTAGGATAAATGTCACTACCTGACATAAAGTGTTCAAAAACAATACCTTTGTAAATGTTAAAACAATCAGCCATATGGCCATCCGCATCTTTGTAACCGGTGGAACCTTTGATAAAGAATACAATGAAAAAGACGGAACCCTCTTTTTTCAGGATACCCATTTACCGGAAATGCTGCACCTCGGGCGCAATAAGGTGCAGGTTGATATCAGGACTTTGATGATGATCGACAGTCTTGAAATGACGGAGGATGACCGGGAAATCATTGCCCATAATTGCATAACCACAGAAGGGAACCGCATTATCATCACTCATGGTACAGATACCATGGTTGATACGGCACGGTTACTTGCATCAAAAAAAATCCCCAAAACCATCGTCATTACCGGGGCTATGATACCCTACAAATTTGGCAGTAGTGATGGACTTTTCAACCTTGGCAGTGCGCTTGCTTTTGTACAAACACTGCCTCATGGTGTATATGTTGCCATGAACGGACGTTGGTTTAATTGGGACAATGTGCGGAAAAACAAACAAACCGCTGAGTTTGAGGAAATAGCCGTGTAAACCTCCATACATTTTTCGACAATAATCCCTGTTACATCATGAAAAAACTTTTGATATACGGTGCCAATGGTTATACAGGTCAACTCATTTGCGATGAAGCCTTTCGCAGCGGATTAAGTCCCATCTTAGCCGGAAGAAACGCTGATGCAGTAAACCTGATAGCAAAAAACTATGGGTGGGAAAGTCGTGTTTTTTCATTGGGGTCGGTTGAAGAAATAGCTACCCACCTTGGGGGGATTGACGTAGTGTTACATTGCGCAGGCCCGTTTCGGTTTACAGCCAAAAATATGATGCTGGCCTGCCTCGAGAGGAATATTCACTACCTGGATATAACCGGCGAAATTGAAGTTTTTGCCCTGGCGCATAGCCTGCATGAAAAAGCCAGCGCAAAGAACATCATGCTGATGCCCGGTACCGGGTTTGATGTGGTGCCAACAGATTGTATGGGACTGAAGCTTAAAGAAAAAATGCCCGATGCCACGAATCTTGAACTTGCCTTTGTGACCCTTGGCGGACAGGTAAGCCATGGAACTGCCATGAGCATGGCTGCCAAACTTGGTGAAGGTGGGGCATGCCGTAAAGATGGAAAAGTCATTAAAGAACCATTAGGTAAAAAATCCAAAACCATCCGGACAAACGGGAAAGATTTCTTCGTGATGAGTATTCCATGGGGTGACGTTTTTACAGCTTTTCATACAACCGGCATTGGAAATATTCGGGCATTTACCGGTGTTCCAAAGAATGTTTTTTACCTGCTGAAGTTCCAGTTTTTGTTCAATCCGATTCTGCGTACAGAATCATTCAGAAACTGGTTACGAAAAAAAATTGACAACCGTCCTGCCGGACCCACTCCCGAAAAAAGGGCGAAAGCAAAAAGCTTTATCTGGGGAGAAGTAACCAATTCCAATGGCCAAAAAGTAAACCATTCATTCTGGGTACCGGAAGGTTATACCCTGACAGCCAAAACTGCAGTAGCCATTTCAAAAGAGGTGTTGCAAGGCAATTGGAAAGCAGGTTACCAGACTCCGGCCGGATGTTATGGGAGCGGTTTGATTGAGCCTTTTTTATTGTCATTCTGAATGTTGAATTTTTTGAATGTCCGTAGTTAAGGGAAGACGACTAACAAAAAATCACTACCAAAAAACCTATTAACCAAGCCATCCCCCAATTCACTGCTTACCATTGACTATTCACCTAATATCCCTTTCATCCATCCACTAATTCACTTATTGACTTATTCACTCATTGACTAATTGACTTATTCACTCATTGACTTATTCACTGATTGACTCATTGACTATTTCATCCATTCACTTTTTAACACTCCCCTCTCGCCCCTACCTTTGTCCGCTATGCGCAAAGAGTTGTTTGCTACCCTCAGGCTTTCCATTCCCATCATTATCACCAATATGGCGCAGATTGCGCTGGCGCTTATTGACAGTGCGATGGTGGGTGCCATCAGCTATAAGCAGCTTGCAGCTTCTTCACTTGCCATTAATGCCATTGGTATTCCGCAGATTATCTGTATTGGCCTTACAATGGCGGTTTCGCCCTTAGTGGCTATTGCCCGCGGACGTCAGGATGCGGTACAGGCATCGCGTGTCCTGTACAACGGGGCATGGCTTTGTACACTGGCGGCCTTTGTAATGGCTGTGGTTTGTGTTACAGGCAGTACTATGCTCGATCAACTTCGTCAGGACCCCGAGGTAGCTACCCTTGCCAAGCCCTACTTCCGCATTCTTTCATGGTCGCTTATTCCCATGATTTTATTTTTATCGGTAAAACAGTTCAGTGATGCATTAGAAATGACCAAAACAGGTATGGCGCTGGCTTTGGCCACCCTTCCCATCAATGCCTTCCTGAACTGGATGTTCATCTTCGGCAATCTGGGCGCCCCACGCTGGGAACTGTATGGCGCCGGTTTTGCTACCCTGCTCACCCGTATTATTGCTGCCATAGCCATGATTGTAATTGTATTGTACCACCCCGCCTACAAACGTTATATAGCGGCAAGGCGACAGGCATGGCACCTTAAAGGGAAACAAATCCGCGAACTGCTACATATCGGTATCCCAAGCGGGTTGCAATATGCTATGGAAGCCGGTGCCTTTGCCGTATCGGGCATCATGGTAGGATGGCTTGGCGCCACGGCGCAGGCTGCACATCAGATCGCGCTGAATATTGCGTCCTTTAGTTTCATGGCAGCTTTGGGGCTGTCGTTGGGAGGCAGCATTCGTGTAAGCCATGCCTATGGTCGCGGAGACAAAGCATTAATGCGTAAAATTGGCATTAGTACGATCTATGGCGGTATTGCATACGGAATCTTTTGTGTGATATATTTCATTTTATTACGATATCAGTTGCCCCTCATTTTTACAAAAGAACCTGCCGTAATAACCCTGGCCGCAAGCCTGTTGTTTTTTGCTGCAATCTTCCAGATTTCTGACAGTACACAAGCGATTGGCGTTGGCCTGTTGCGCGGAATAAAAGATGTAAAATTACCCACCGTTTTGGTAGCAGTTGCCTATTGGGCTATTGGCATACCGGTAGGCTATTGGTTGGCCTTTGATATAGAAATGGGTGCCGCCGGCATATGGTTGGGGCTTGTAATGGGGCTCACAGCATCTTCCCTTTTGTGTAATTGGCGTTTTCTGAAAAAGACAGCAATGGTTAAAAATCATCCTTTCTAATGATATAACCCTTTGGGTTTTTCATGCATATTTGTACAAGGAGGTAAAAAATGGGAACGTTTCAGAAAATAGCCATTGCCGATGACCATGAAGTGGTTCGTGATGTGATTAAAGATATCGTTGATGGCTATTACTCAATCATTTATGAAGGCAGTTCCGCCGAATCGCTCCTTCGTTTTCTTCATGCCAACCCACCGGTGCGACATCCCGATATGGTGATCCTTGATATAGCCATGGACGGCATGAGCGGCATTGAGGCTATTGAAAAAGTAAAAGCCATCAATCCAACCATTAAAGTCATGATGCTGACCTCCTTTGATGACGATGAAAAGGTTTTTGATGCCATACAAAACGGGGCAGACGGTTATTGCATAAAAAGCGATATTGAAACAAGGCTGATAACCTGCCTGCAGGATATAGAAGCCGGCGGAAGTTATATGAGCCCGGGCATTGCAAGAAAGGCAATTCGATTTCTGCAAAACCATTACCAACCCGTGCAGGCTACAGAAGAAAGCCCCCTCAGCCATCGCGAAACCGAGATACTAAGAATGGTGATTCAGGGAGATACCGCCAATGATATAGCCGAACAGTTGCATGTTAGCCCTACTACCATTAAAACCCACATTTACAATGTGTACAAAAAACTTCAGGTAAACAACCGAATGGAAGCGGCCAACCTTGTAAGGAGAAAAGGATGGGTATAACCCTGACCGAAGGTTCTATTACTTATTGGTTTCTTAATCATGCAGGGATGAAGCAACCTGAAAAGCAGGACCGGCTAAGGTAAAAGTGGTACCTCCTGTTTGAGGCATTTGCCAATCAACCTCCCACCCTGCCTTTTGGCTTCTTTCCCGAATACTTTTTAAACCCTGACCGGGTTCTGTTTCCTGATGGATTCCTATTCCATTGTCTTCTACGAATACCTTCCATTGATCGGATGATTCCAATCTGATCAATATAAGATTGCCCCTGCTATGTTTTACAGCATTGTTAATGGCTTCCTGCATGATATACAACCAATGCAAAGCTTCTTTCGGGGTAAACAAAATTTCCTGATCAACCCGTTCTTCAAACCGGCATTTGATTTCGGGGTAACTGTTCAGCAACCTTCTTGTCCAGGTTTTCAGCTTATCATACAAAGCGGTTACATTTTGTTCGGCAGCATTGAGTACCCAAATGGTGTTGCCCAGTTCGTCCACCATATGCTGCACATTTTCTTCCATCAGTCCGGCTGCCTGTACAGGCAACATCCCCTGCTTTTTTATTTGCTGAAGGTTGCTTTTCAATGCTGCGCCATAAGCGCCAAGGTTATCATGGAGGTCGGCAGCAATCCGCCTCCGTTCGTGTTCGGCTGCTTCCGATTTTTCCTTTTCCGCCTTCTGTTTTTCTGCTGCAAGGGTTTCCTCAAGCCGCCTCCGTTGCCTTTTTCGGTATCGTGAAAAGCCCACGGCACCAAGGGTTCCTGCCAAAACAACAAATGCCGAAACAGAAAACAGCCCGAGGTTTTGTCGCCACAACCTGATTTTTTGCTGTGCCAGTATTTTCTCCTTTTCACTCAGTTCGTATTTCGCCTGCAGGTCAGCTATAATCTCAGCATTATTATATGTATAAAAAGAATCCTTGGCAACCACCAATTGCTCAAGGGTTTGAACATATTTATCATATTGATTGGTTTTTTTATACAACCCCATCAGCATATTGTAATACACAAGCCTTGTTTTAATTTCATTATTTACCACACGACCGCCTGCACTTGTATCATACAGGTTGCCGGAACGGAGGTTCTTTTCACACAGGGCAATTGCTTTTTCAGGAAAGCCGTTTTCATCGTAAAACCTTGCCATTTCAATATTTTCTTCCACGAAAGAATAACCCTCTGCAAGTTTTGAACGTGCTTCCACCATCTTTCTGAATGCAGCTTCGGCTTCATCCATTTGCCTTTGGTTCAAATGGTACATGGCAATGTTTCTCATCAGTATGGCCCTTACACTAAGATTCTCCCTTTCGTTTACTTTTTGCAAAGCTGAATCGAGGTATTTCCGGGAAACAGGATAGTTTTTTTGTGTTAGCCAAAAACTTCCATAATTGGTATAAACAGCAGGCAGAATATAAGGGTAATCGGTTACTGTCCTGCACATTTGCATGGCCATTTCAATCCATTGCTTTGCCTCCTTTGGCCGCTGCATACTGATCAAT
>JALOMX010000349.1 GCA_025455245.1 Chitinophagaceae bacterium | reverse complement strand
TCCTGGCTGGCTGCAGTCCATGCTTCGTTCAGTTTGGTCATGGCTGCGTCAATGCGTGCAACGTCCTGTGATTTGTGGGCTTCCTTCAGTTCGGCGAGGGCGCTTTCAATCGGAGCTTTCTTATCGGCAGGTACTTTGTCGCCGTAGTCCTTCAGTTGCTTTTCAGTCTGGAAGATCAGGCTGTCGGCACTGTTGATCTTTTCAATCCTTTCGCGTTCGGCCTTGTCGGCTTCTTCGTTGGCTTTAGCCTCATTCTTCATCTTTTCAATTTCATCCTTGCTTAAGCCGCTGCCCGCTTCAATGCGGATCTTCTGCTCTTTACCTGTGCCTTTATCTTTTGCACTTACATGCAGGATACCATTGGCATCAATGTCGAAAGTCACTTCGATCTGCGGAACACCACGCGGAGCCGGCGGAATATCGGTCAACTGGAAGCGACCAAGGCTCTTGTTGTCATTGGCACGGGTACGTTCGCCCTGAAGAACATGGATTTCAACACCGGGTTGATTATCTGCCGCTGTGCTGAATACTTCACTCTTCTTGGTAGGAATGGTCGTATTCGATGGAATCAGCGGTGTCATTACACCACCAAGTGTTTCGATACCAAGTGTTAGCGGGGTTACGTCAAGGAGCAATACGTCTTTTACTTCACCGGTTAAAACAGCTCCCTGAATGGCAGCACCCACTGCAACCACTTCATCGGGGTTTACACCACGATTTGGCTTTTTACCAAAAAACTTTTCTACAATTTCCTGAACTTTCGGAATACGGGTTGAACCACCCACGAGGATGACCTCATCGATCTGAGATGTTGAGTAGCCTGCATCTTTCAAAGCAGCTTCACAGGGCTTTAAGCAACGGGCGAACAGATTGTCGGCGAGCTGCTCAAACTTTGCACGGGTGAGCTTTAAAACAAGGTGCTTGGGAACTCCGTCAACTGCAGTGATATACGGGAGGTTTATTTCCGTTTCTGCAGAAGAACTCAGTTCAATCTTTGCCTTTTCGGCAGCTTCCTTCAGGCGCTGAAGTGCCATCGGATCTTTGCGAAGGTCTATGGCTTCCTGAGCTTTAAATTCATCGGCAAGCCAGTCCATGATCACTTTATCAAAATCGTCACCACCAAGGTGGGTATCTCCATTTGTACTCTTTACTTCAAATACTCCATCACCCAATTCAAGGATAGAGATGTCGAAAGTACCGCCACCAAGGTCGAAAACGGCGATCTTCTGATCGGCATGCTTTTTATCAAGACCATAGGCAAGGGCGGCAGCGGTGGGTTCGTTTACAATACGACGAACATTCAATCCCGCAATTTCACCGGCTTCTTTGGTAGCCTGACGCTGAGCATCATTAAAGTATGCGGGCACTGTAATAACAGCATCGGTTACTTCCTGTCCCAGGTAATCTTCCGCAGTTTTCTTCATTTTCTGAAGCACCATGGCGCTGATTTCCTGCGGTGTATACATACGGTCATCAATCTGAACCCGTACAGTGTTGTTGTCACCTTTTACCACTTTATAGCTCCAATGGCTCATTTCTTCGCCAACTTCATCATGACGACGACCCATAAAGCGCTTCACACTCATGATGGTGTTATGCGGGTTTGTAATGGCCTGACGCTTGGCAGGGTCTCCTACCTTACGCTCGCCATTTTTCAGAAAAGCTACAATCGAAGGCGTTGTACGACGGCCCTCTTCATTGGCTATCACCACCGGTTCGTTTCCTTCCATTACGGCTACGCAACTGTTGGTAGTACCAAGGTCTATACCAATAATTTTTCCCATGATTATATCTGTTTAATTATTTACAATACGATACAATCAATTTCACAATCACTATGCCATGTAGTCAATAGGTGAAAAAATGGCAGTTTTGAACCCTTAAACCCCAAATTGTAAGACAAACCCGGGTAAAAACTTCAAAAAAGGTACAAACTGTCAAAACGGGGGTTGTACAATTGAAAGTTCAACTATAAACCCTTTGCAAGGGCCCACGCACCGGGAAAGTCTGCGCCGGCAACCCAACCGGCAAGTCCGGCCCAACCGCAAAGCCTTTGGTTTTATGATGGCCCTTCGGCCACCGACAAGCTTTTCAATTTTTTTCTGAGCATTACCAAATTCAGACAGGCCAACCTGACCGCAGGCCATTATGGCAATCTCCGGGTGATGGTGGTGGGATTGGGCGCCGTTGAAAAATACTTTTTCAGCAATAAGCTTGGAAAAGGGCCGATCAGCGATCTTGCTAATGATTTCGTTTCAGGTTTCAGAAAACCAAGGATTGACATGATCCAGAACATGACCAACTATTGGACAGACCTCGAAAATGAAATGCAGTTTATGGCCGATGCCGCTGGAAAGGTGGTAAAAATTGATGGTCAGTTTCATACCTACATGATTCCCCGAAACTTTGCCGAACTGATTGAGCAGCAACAAAAAAATGAGACCCCATCCGTTGGCAAAACCAGGGAAACACCCTGGGTCACTTCACTTATTTTTTCCTGCGAAGGGCTTCATGTACTCAACTGCGGCCTTGATAATCCCTGTGATCCCAATGAAGTAAAGGAAAATGCCATGCGTTTAAAGGCCCATCCCAATGCCCCATGGTTTGTTACAGTGTCGCATCATTTTTTCAACGAATTGTGCGGACATGCAAGAAGCCTGCGGAAACAAGTTGGAAAACTTACCAATCAGGAAGAAGGGTTAGGAACCGGGTTTACACCACTTGGACTCGAAGTGCTTGACATCTTACTTGATGAATCGGCGGGTAAAAGGATACTCATAGATGTAAAACACATGAGTCCGAAAGGCCGTCAGGAGTTTTACCGTTTACGGAATGAAAAATATAACAATGCAGTACCCATTATTATGAGCCACGGGGTAGCAAACGGACTGCCTGATTTTGGCAGCAGGGAACCTGAACACTATGAATTGGGCAGGACATTTGTAAACCCTATTGAATATGAAACCGGACCCGGGGGTTCGGTTATCGAGAAAGACCATAATGAGATAAATTTTTATGATACTGAATTGGTTGAAATGGTAAAAAGCGGAGGTATTTTAGGGCTTCAGCTTGATGAAAGAAGGGTTGCCAATGACATTACATTAAGCGGGGTAAAAAAATCGCCATGGAAGCACAAAATGATGCATTACCGAAGCGAACTGATTTGGCGGCAGATACAGTACATCGCTGAATTGCTCGACAGAAATGGCTTGTATGCATGGGGCAATATGGCTATCGGCTCAGACTATGACGGAATGGTTGATCCGCTGAATTCATTCTGGACAGTAGAGGAATACGACGACCTGATGCAATTTCTGGAAAGACATGCATGGGAATACCTGAAAAAAACACCGCATCCAATTCAAATGCCTGTAAACAAAATTTCTGCCGACCGTATCGTGGAAAATATTTTCAGCAACAATGCATGGGCCTTTTTCTCCCGGTGGTTTTAATCAAAACGAATGGCGCGGATAGGCGACACCCGTTGTACGTATAATAATGGCAGGCGGATAGCAAGCAAACAAACCATAAGGCTTCCTGTTACCACAAGCGCTATCTGGAGCGCATCCATACTAACGGGTGCTGTTGACACATAATAGGTAGCTTCATCCATTTTTATAAAACCGGTTTGCTGCTGTAAAAAACAAAGACCAACACCCACCAGCAGACCAAATCCAACTCCAAGGGAAGCAATCCAACCGGCGTAATACCAGAATATGGCGCCAATGCTTTTGTTGGGCATGCCCAAAGCTTTCAATACCCCTACCATACGCGTCCGTTCCATTACGAGGATCAACAGGCAGGTGATCAGGTTTATGATTGCAACCACCAACATGGTAATTACTACAATCTTCTTGGTTTGATTCTGGATAGCGAGCCAGTCAAAAATATTCGGATAAATTTCACCAATGGTTTGACTGCTGTATTTTATCGGAAGGTTTTGATTGATTGACTTTGATACGACAGTGGCAGTTTCGGGATCGTCAACAAAGATTTCTATTCCGCCTATAATGTTTGATTCCCACAAATTAAGCCTTTGTAAAAACCTGATGTCCGTTATACCAAAGTTTTTGTCGTATTCTTCAATCCCTGTTTTGTAAATGCCAGAAACAACCATGGGCCTTGTCCTGATATCCTGCCCGTTTCTTATAAAAAAGCATTGAAGCATATCTCCAGGCCCAACCTCGAGTCTTTTGGCGGTAATATGACTGAGCAAAATATGGTTGAATTTTTCAGGGTTGTTAAATGGGAAAAAACTGCCTTCGGTAATAAATTTCCCGAAAGCCTTTTTATCAAAAGCGGAATCAACACCTTTCAGCAAAACCCCTTCAAACTGATCCCTTGTTTTCAGCACCACCGATTTGACGGCAAATGAATGAAAATGAGCAACGCCGGGGGTATTCTTCACCGCATGTAAAATGGTATCGGAAAGGGCAAACCCTTCGCCATCCGTAACAACAGACTGGAAAGGATTGACAATATGTACCCTTGCATGTCCCCAAAAACTATAAACCTTTTCGGCAATGGCTTTTTGAAAACCATTCACCATACTCAGGGTAATGATCATGGTAGCCACGCTCAGTACGGTTGCCACAATGGCAAGCCGGATGATAAACCTTGAAAAAGAAGGTTGTGCGTTGAAAATAATTCGCCTTGCTATAAAAAGGGCGTAAGCCAATATTGTTGGTTTTGCGGTAAAGAAAAGGAAAAATCAGAACCTGAACTCCCAATCGGCTATCGGATTATCCAATTTACGGCTTTGCCGCTCCTTTCCATTGATGATATAAACCCATACACTTTCATCCACCCTTTCAAACCCAATATACTCCGGCTTTCTTTGTTGACCATTTACCCCAAATTTCATTTTTCCCAGTAAATAGGATTTTATCAGGGAATCCATTCCTCCTACTGAAGCAGGGTTAATCAGGTCTACCTTGCGGTTAGGATACAGGTCACGTAGTGTATTTTCAAAGTCATCCGTAAAAATCCGCACACTGATCTCAAGCGATTTATCCTTTGCATTATGATTTATTTCGGTTACCGAAACATAAAAAGGATGAAAAAAAAACAATATGCGAAAAATCAACAAATACATAACCCCGAATAATCGTGCGAAATTATACCCTTTCTTTGCTGCCCTAATCAAAATAGAGTATGTTTAAGGATTATTTTACCCTTGGCTGGGAACACATACTGGCCTGGGGCGCATGGGATCATCTGCTTTTTATAATGGCATTAAGTGCCATTTATACCTTTAAAGATTGGAAACAAGTGCTAATCCTGGTAACAGCTTTTACCATAGGACACAGCATAACCCTGGCCCTGAGTGCATTCAATTATATTTCATACTCTTCAGATTTAATCGAGTTCCTGATTCCCTGTACCATTGTGGTGACAGGCGTATCCAATACTTTTTTCAAAAAGTATGGCGGTTCCGGCATACGGATCAATTATTTCTTTGCCCTGTTCTTTGGTTTAATACACGGTATGGGGTTTGCATCAGGTTTAAAAAGCCTTTTAGGCAAGGAAACCTCTATTACCATTCCCTTGCTCGGGTTTAACCTTGGACTCGAGGCGGGGCAGATAGTGGCGGTTTTTGGCTTACTCATATTCGCCCTTTTGATGCTTTTGGTTTTCAGGGTGAACCGCAGGGATTATGTTTTGTTTATGTCGGGTGGAGCAGCTATTTCCGCTTTGATTATGGCTTTAGACAGGATTCCGTTTTAACATCAGGGATGCCGTTTATCCATTTTTATTGCTGAAGCATGGCTCCGAAAGGAGGTTTTGGTTTAAAATTGCGTCTTAACCTGGTTTACTGTTATTATTTATTCTATCATTTTTTATTATGAGAAGCATTTCTTTTCTGTTTTTATTATTAACTCCTGCTTGTTTCCTGACTGCTCAGGATATTCAAAATAATCCTAAGAGCAATCATGGCAACAAATTCGAACAGTTGGGTACCATTTTGCCCACGCCCAATGAATACAGGACAGCAAGTGGAGCACCCGGACCCAAATACTGGCAGCAGCGTGCAGATTACAAAATAACAGCAACCCTCGACGAGGCCAATCTGAAACTCACCGGAAAAGAAACGATTACTTATTTCAACAATAGCCCGGATGTACTTACTTATATATGGCTGCAACTGGATGAAAATGAGCATGACCCCACTGTAGGAAGCGTGGTTTTCAACCAAAGCACCATGCGGAAAAATTTGACAGCAGGGGATATTGCACAAATGGATCGCAGAAAAATACTCGAAGGCCATGGAACTAAAATTGAGTATGTAACTGATGGTGTTACCAAAAAAGCACTGCCTTACACCATCAACCAAACCATGATGAGGATCGATCTGCCAACACCGCTCAAACCGGGACAGACATTTGTTTTTAACATCGGCTGGAACTATAAAATACCCGATCGTATGAGCATCGGTGGTCGTGGCGGTTATGAATTTTTCCCGGAAGACGGCAACCACCTGTTTACCATGACACAGTGGTTTCCACGCCTTTGCGTTTACAGCGACTTTAAAGGATGGCAGCATAAGCAATTCACCGGCCGGGGCGAATTTGCCCTTACTTTCGGGAACTATGATGTTGAAGTTACTGTACCGGCCGATCACCTTGTAGCCGCAACGGGCGAATGCCAAAACTATGCACAGGTACTGACCCCTGCACAGTTGCAGCGCTGGCAAAAAGCACAGACGGCTAAAGAACCTGTAGAAATTGGTCTTTTACAGGATGCCATCAATGCAGAAAAAAGCAAGAGCAGCGCTACCAAAACCTGGAGGTACAAGGCAAATATGGTTCGTGATTTTGCCTGGACAAGCAGCAGAAAATATATCTGGGATGCTATGCCTGCCATGGTTGAAGGTAAAAAGGTGATGTGTATGAGTTTCTATCCTAAAGAGTCATATCATCTTTACAGAAAATTCAGTACCAAAGCGGTTGCACATACCATCAAGACCTACAGCAAATTCAGCATACCCTACCCCTACCCTGTGGCTCAAAGCATTGAAGCAAGTAACGGGATGGAATACCCGATGATTTGCTTTAACTACGGGCGGACGGAAAAAGACGGCACCTACACCGAAGCGGTAAAATATGGCATGATTGGTGTGATCATTCATGAAGTGGGGCACAATTTCTTCCCTATGATCGTAAACAGCGATGAACGCCAATGGAGCTGGATGGATGAAGGCCTGAATACATTTGTTCAATACCTTTCTGAAGAACTTTGGGATAATAAATATCCAAGCAGACGCGGTCCGGCCTGGGCAATTACAGACTACATGAAGTTGCCTAAAGAACAGTTGGAACCCATTATGACCAACAGCGAAAACATTGTTCAATTTGGTCCCAATGCATACAGCAAGCCTGCTACCGGTCTCAATATTTTACGTGAGACCATCATGGGCCGCGAATTATTTGATTATGCATTCAGGGAATACAGCCGTCGCTGGGCTTTCAAACATCCCGAGCCTGCCGATTTTTTCCGCACC
>JALOMX010000348.1 GCA_025455245.1 Chitinophagaceae bacterium | reverse complement strand
GAAATAAGGTACATAGTTGCCGCTTACCGTATCAATAAAACCGGGGGCACTCAGGGCGAAAGGATCCTGGAACAGCAGGCTTCCTTTTGCGCCTTTGGTGAGGGCAATCAACTGATTAATTCGCAAGGCTGATCCTCAGCTGCACCCCGGCCCTTGTATTGGTAGTGGGCGCGGCCGTACTGATATATGGAATGCTCCGCATCTGATCGAAGAACAGGCGGATATTCACCCGGTTATTCATAATGTAATCAATACTTGGGTTGATCTTAATGACTTTTTGCCCTGCCGTGCTGAAACTGCTGTTCTGATCGAGGCGGCTATTGCTGGTGGCATCGTCGCGCATGCTGAAATCAAAACGGAAAGTGATATCATTTTCAAGCGTGTTGCCTCCTTCCGGATTCAGGATCTTTGGCAATTTGAAAGGCAGTTTCAGACCGCGTTTACGCCAGCTTGCCCCAATGCTGAATTCGGTACTGTTTACTTCGCTCAACTGGTAGTCAAGCATGCTGAGGCTCAGCGTGCGGCTCTTGCGGTATTCGGCCCTCGCATTCATCTGCCCGGTAGTGGTTACATCAATACCAAAAAGCGGCTCGAATCCTTCCGTTATGGTAATGTTGGGCAACAGGAAATAAGGTACATAGTTGCCGCTTACCGTATCAATAAAACCGGGGGCGCTCAGGGCGAAAGGATCCTGGAACAGCAGGGCGCTGTTATATTGATTCATACTAAGCCTTCCCTGGTAAGCATGGGTAATGGCAATGGCCGAGAATGTTTTCTGCAGCGATTCGATCCTGGAAAGCCCGGTGAAATTCAATCGCCAGTTTGGCATGGGTTTGTAACCGCTAAACGGATTGCTGTTGATTTTGGCATTGCTGTTGCCAACAAGGGCTACCTCATTGGGGTCTTTTCCGGTATAGGCCGCAATAAAAGAGGGGATGAGTACGTCCTGTGCATACCGGTTGTATCCTACGGCATAACCATCGGCCGCTATCTGACTTCCATCGGCAACCCAATAAGGGTTTTTGGCTGCCACCCTCAAACTCATTTGCTGTCTGAATCCTTCAAAATTTTTGAATGTTTCGCTCGTCTGATCCGGATTGAATGGCTTGAACAGCGTTTTAAAACTGATATAGGTTATGCTGAATGCACCGCTTGCATAGGGGCTCAGGTGATTGAATCCGCTGCTGCCGGTGGTATCCTTGAATAATTCACTATAGTTTTTGCTGAAACTTTTTTCCAGGTTTACATCAATCATCATTTCACGGAATGGTTCAAGTTGTGCCTGAATGCTGAACCGCTGATCATATGCCTGGGTAAAGAGCTGATTGAACTGAGGATCATTGGTTACCAAACCCCTCCGGGCAAAATCGTTGAGTAAAATGGTGTCGGGCTGAAACCCAAGTATATAGCCGAAGCCGGGCGCATTGCTCTTAAAGTTATTGCCCAAAAATTGGGTACTGTCTGTATAACCCGGAAGCCTGCTGTTGCCGGTTTCACCCAAATTAACACTGGCCCTTTTTACCATGGTCAGGAGTTTTCCCGCCACACGGGCAGCACCATTAACTTCTACCTGCTTCATTTTTCGCTCATTCCGCTTCTCAAGTCGCATTTGCTTGCGTTTCAGTTTTCTTTCCTTGGGAGGTAGCTTTTTGAGTTCTTTTTGGATGCTGTCGGCCTTTATTTTATCAATCTGCTTCTGCAGTTTTTTCATGCGGAACGTGGCGCTATCCAGTTTTTTATCCTGTTTTACGGGTTCGTTTTCAAGAGCAGCCAGCCATTTACTTTTTCGGTAAAGGGCCATAAAATCAAATTCACCATTCACCGTTTTATCCTGACCGTTTTCAAGGTAGTTGCCCTGGTTAAGTGTTTTTTGCAAAAGACTGCTTGCAAGCCATTGATAGCGCCCGGTGTAGCTTGCCCTGACCTGTGTCCAGTCGAGCAATGGTATTTTTTGGGTTGGTACGGTATAAGTAAATACCACGTTTTGGCGGTAGCTTGTGTTGCGGCCTCCTTTCCAGAAATTGTTCCACATGCTGTCCCTTTTTTCCCCTTCAAGTTCGCCCGAAGGTTCATCAACACGGCTCATGTTCTGTGCGGTAAAATCAATGTTGAAAGAGCGCATCAAATCCCACCTGAAGCTGTAAAAGCGGTCCATGTTGAAATACTTGTCGTAAGTACTGTCCACCCTTTCAACCTTGTTGTCAAAAGTGTTTACAATTCTGGGGACGTAGCGCCCAAACTGACGGTTCATATCCAGCCTGAAGGCAAGTGCCGATGGAACCGGATTGATGTTGAAATCTTTGGCCCATGTAAGCCATGGAGACTTGCTTTTAATAAGTTTTTTGAAAGGCTCTATGTATTTTGGCTGTGCACTGTATTGATATCCCAAAACGCCCCGGTGCCTCTTAATAAGGTCTTCCGTAATAATGGGAGACGTGGTTGATTGCCTTAAGAAATTGTAGGTAAAATCAAAATTACTGAGGCGCCAGAATGCCGGTTTGGCTCCGGATTTGGGCGATACCCGCACATTGTTAAGATTGAAGGTTTGGGTAACCAGGTTTTCCCGGGCATATTTTTTGATACTGTCTGAATTGGGAGATGTTCTCAATTTGTCTTTAAACAAAACGTCTTTGTCGTAAGGGTCAAATTCGGGGGTGCGCGTGGTGCGGCTTGTGCTTGCGTACACCGGTAAACTTAATCCAACATTCTTGGGCAAAAGTTTACCTGCATCGATCTGAAGGCTTGCATCAAATTGGGTTGTGGCTTCCGTGCTTCGTTCCCCGATTCGTTGTTCGATGGTTCCAAAGTTGGTGCTTGTATGGGCGCCTGCTATGCTGTTTATCCATACCTCAGCTCCCAGGTTGGGTCCATCGGGCCGTGGCGGGTTTTCCACACCTACAAAAATGCCGCGTACTTCTCCAAGGTTAGGGTTGCCGAATATGCCATAAATACGACCGTCATCGGCCGTATCACTGAAATACTGTATGGGTGTAGAACCGGGGGTTGCGTTTCTAAGGTTTTTCAGATCTATCAGTTGCTGCATACTAAAGTCGAGGTAGTTCTCCGCCGGCCATATCGAATCGGCCGGAATGTTCTGTCCTGCCGGACGTGTAATTCTTAGCGGTATCCGCACCTCATAGTAGTTATTAATATAATCCTGTCCGATACGCACTACGGCATAAAGCTGACCATCC
>JALOMX010000347.1 GCA_025455245.1 Chitinophagaceae bacterium | reverse complement strand
AGGCGGTGGCATGGTAGCGCTAAATAACCAAATGCTTTCACGGTTGATGGCATTTTTTAATATAAACTCAACATCTTCCTGAAAGCCCATGTTCAGCATCTCGTCGGCTTCATCAAGGGTAACATATTTTATGTTTTCAAGATCGATGGCTTTGCGTTCAATAAGATCTATTAAACGGCCGGGAGTTGCTACTACAATTTGTGTACCTTTTTTGAGGTCACGGATTTGCTGGGAAATGGAAGTTCCTCCATAAACAGCTACAACCTGAATACCTTTTTTATTCTTCTTGAATAATTCAAGTTCGCTGGTTATCTGCAAACACAATTCACGTGTAGGACATACAATCAATGCCTGCGGATGCTTTTGGTTTGCATCAATCAACTGCAGCAGCGGCAATCCGAAGGCCGCTGTTTTCCCGGTGCCTGTTTGGGCCAATCCAAGGAAATCCTTTTCACCCTGCAAAAGCACGGGAATACTTTGTGCCTGAATAGGCGTTGGTTCGGTAAATCCCATACCTGCTACTGCCTGCAGCAGATCACTTTCCAAACCCAATTGTTCAAAACTTACTTTCATACTTGCTCTTTTGCGGCCCGGTTTTTAGCTGCGGTGCTGTACAGGCCAATTTTTGTTCAAATTACTTTAAAATTCTTTTAATTTCATTGGCATGTGTAATCAACTCCCGCAGGTAATCCCAGTTCTCTTTTTCAAGACTCGCCTTAAATTTCCGCAACTGCGTTATATGTTCATTTAAAACATCCAATACATTTTCTTTATTCTGCATAAAGATAGGCACCCATGTGTCGGCATTACTTTTTGCCAAACGCACGGTACTTTCAAAACCGCCACTCGCCAATTCGAAAATGGCATCTTCTTCACGCTCTTTTTCCAGGACGGTATTGGCAAGCGCAAAAGAAGTAATGTGTGAGATATGGCTTATATAAGCCGTGTGTATGTCGTGGTCTTCAGCATCCATGTATAACAGGTGCATACCAAGCAAACGATACAGCTGCTCTATAGTTTCAAGAGCATTTTTATCTGATCGTTCTTTATCAATTATAACAACCGCTTTACCGGTAAAAGCATATCGTGTAGCTGCTTCAGGCCCGCTGAACTCCGTACCCCACATAGGGTGTGTGGCTACAAACCTCCCACGATTGGGATGATCATTCACCGCATTGCACAGTTCAGTTTTGGTAGCAGCTGCGGGAAATCACCGCGCTTCGCTCAGGGGACATCTACACCAATTACTTTTGAAACCATGCCCTTCTCCCTGAGACAAAGCGCCATTGAACCGCCAATTAATCCTATGCCTATTATGGTTGCTGTCATTTTCTTTTGGTGAGTGAATAAGTCAATAAGTGAATGAGTCAATGAGTGAATGAGTGAGTGTGTTAAATTGTGATGGAGTAGATTATGTGATGGAGTGTGTTTGTTACTTTTTGTTTTGTGAAGAAATACGTTCAATGGCCTCGCTGAAAACTTCCTTAGGGCTGCAAAGGCTTATCCGGATAAAATCCTTTCCATTTTCGCCAAATATACCGCCGGGGGTTATGAATACCCTTGCTGTGGTTAATACCTCATCGGTAACGGCAAATCCATCTTCGTATGAGACAGGAACCGAAGCCCAGACAAACATACCTGCCTGTGTTTTACTGTAGTTACAACCAATGATGTCAAGAATTTTAAAAGCAAGTTCACGGCGCTCGCGATATACATTATTCACTTCTGCATACCAGGATTCCGGTAATGAGAGTGCTTTTGCGGCCGCAAGCTGAACAGGCAAAAACATACCACTGTCGAGGTTGCTTTTAAACCTCAATACTTCCTGCAAACGTTCCGCCTTACCTGCAAGCATACCCACACGCCACCCTGCAAGATTATGGCTTTTACTCAGCGAATTAAGCTCAAGCGCGACTTCCATGGCCCCCGGTGAAGCCAGAATACTCATGGGCTTATCATTTAAAATAAAACTGTAAGGATTATCATGAATGATCAATATTTTATGATTGAAAGCCCATTCAACCAGGCTGTCGAACATTGCCCTTGTGGGTAATTGCCCGGTTGGCATATTGGGGTAGTTAACGAACAACAGTTTGACGTTGTTATTTTCCTGAACAAGCTTTGTCAATTCATTAAGGTCAGGAAAATAAGAATTAGCCTCCTTCAATGCAAAAGTTATGGCAGTTGCACCGGCAACTTTTACGGCGCTTGAATACGCAGGATAACCCGGATCGGGAACCAAAGCACTGTCCCCCTCATTGAGGTAGGTCATACAAATATGGGTAATGCCTTCCTTGCTGCCTATCAGCGGTAATAATTCCGTTTCGGGATTTAATAAAACCCCATACCACCGGCTATACCACTCAGCCATTGCTTTACGTAATGCAGGTGCCCCCTTATAGCTTTGGTATGCATGTGTGTTATGCCTGGCACTTTCTTCATGCAATACCTGTACCACATCAGGGTGAGGAGGAAGATCGGGGCTGCCAATGCCAAGATTAATTACCCTGGGACCCGATTGATTAAGCTCTTCAATTTCCCTGAGTTTTTTTGAGAAATAATACTCTTCAACCTGCTTTAATCTGTTTGCTACGTCAATCACCTTGCGTTGTTATTTTTTTAGTTCACCTTTTTTATATACACCAAATACCCTTAGTCCTTTTGTCTGTTCCTCCATCACTTTTAAAAAATCATAAAAATGCCCTGCCTCTTCAAACTCCATATCCGCATGAAATGAATACAAAAAGTCAGATCCGGGAATGGGTACACTCTGCAACTTGCTCAGGTTTATACCTTCATTGGCAATAGTGGTGAGTACCCTTGCAAGGCTGCCCCTGCTATGATCAGTTATAAAATTAACAGAAGCCTTGTTGGCATCCGGTATATCGACGGCGTTTTCTATTTTTACTAGTACCAGGAAACGGGTAAAATTATTTTTTAATGTATGGATATTGGGTGCAATGATTTCCAAACCGTAAAGTTCCGCAGCAAGTTTACTTGCAATGGCGGCGGCATGTTTATGATGCCGTTGATGGATGTGCCTTGCGCTCAACGCTGTATCTTCTGTTTCAATCAATTTCCAATGGGGATTGGTTTCAAGGAAATCCATACACTGAAGCAGTGCCATCGGGTGGGAATGTACTTCCCGGATATCGGACAAGGCTACTCCCGGATTGGCCATTAATTGCTGCTTAATATGCAGGTAAACCTCGCCAATGATAACCAGATTGCTTTTTTGAAGTAATGAATAGTTTGGTAATATACTTCCTGCAATAGAATTTTCAATTGCCATCATGGCACCCGATACTTCACCATTGGCCTCAGTTTGCCTGATTAGTTCCCTGAAAGTATCACATGGTGCCACATCCACTTTCTTTCCCCAGAAAATTCTGGCAGCTTCCTGATGAAAACTGCCCTCATACCCCTGAATAGCAATTTTTCCGGCTATTGATTTTACTCCTGTTTTCACTGAATGCTTATTTGTATAAAAAAATCGCCCGGCCTTTTGTAAGACCGGGCGTTTGTATTATGATTTTTTAAGTTGTTACTTAGTTACATACAATCCCGGTCTACCTGCTAAAAAAGTAGAAATAATAAAAACCGGCGTATGCAAAATTGTTATTCATTGCCACAAAAGTAAAGCCTATTATAAATCAGCCAAATTTTTTTTCGCAATGGTAATTTTCACGGGAATTCCCCATGAGTTGCCGCATACCATGGTACGAATGAATATCCGGAAATTTCTGTAGCATTTTAAAACCAGCCACTATAATGGTAGAGGCCCACAAAAAAATGCTCATACTAAACGAATCCTTCCGCCAGGTTGCCATTTTTACCTAAAACAATAAGGGTATTACTCTTCAGAGCAATACCCCTACTAAAGAATATGGCATCGTTGTTTTTTAAAAAACCCCTTCTGTAGAAACAGAAAGGCTTAACGATTGCTTGCCATATGAATAAATTATTGAGCCTTAGCAGCGCTATCAACAACAGCAGCAGCAGAGTCAACAACAGCAGCAGCTGAATCAACAACAGCAGCAGCAGAGTCAACAGTAGCTTCAACAGCTTCAACAGCGGTTTCAGTAGCTTCAGTAGCTTCAGTAGCTTCACCACATGCTACGAATGTGCCAACCAGGGCAACAAAAAGGAGCTTTTTCATTTTCGTAATTTTTATTTGATTTTGTTATTATTCCTTACAACTCAAAAAGGTAACCTCAACTTTTTA
>JALOMX010000346.1 GCA_025455245.1 Chitinophagaceae bacterium | reverse complement strand
GATTTACCGTTTTGTTGGCCGGATTATAGTGATCACTCAAAAATCCTTGAACAGAAACAACCTTTACATCGAAAATACCGTTGTCGCGCAGCATTCTTTCTGCAACTTCCTTGCCGGACATGCCCGAACGCAGGAAAACCTTATTGTAACTGTTGAATTTTCCCTTTAAAACCATGGAAACCAACATACTGATTCCCACAAAAAGGATAGAAACAAACATTATTCCCGGTGTCATACCTAAAAAATTTTTTTAAAGCTTATAACAAACTACACTCCAAAATTATAACGGGTTGAAAATAAAGGGAAAGAATAAATTTTATTTGGCGAAGCATTTAGAAATTTACCCTAAACCCTGCCAAAATGACCGCATCTAATTACAGGTTTGCCAAAATTTTATTTTGTGATGTGCACCTTATTTGTAATTTAGCAACAGAATTTAATGGGTTAGTAAGTAAACAGGACTGGTTGTTTCCACGACCGGTCCTTTTTATTTTTGGCAGGGAACATTTGCTCCCGTTAACTTCTAAAATACTGATCTTCAATAAGTTGATTCATTTATTCTTATTCTCAAATAACCTCATACAATGTCGGTTTCCAAAATAAAAACAGCCTTTTTCTGTACGAATTGCGGACATGAAAGCCCAAAATGGCTTGGAAAATGCCCATCCTGCAACCAATGGAACACATTTGCAGAAGAAGTGGTACAAAAAGAACCGAGGAGCTCTTCTGCCGCATGGAAAGATGGCTCAACCCATGAGAAAAACCCTAAGAGTTTTCTCCTTCATGAAATGAAAACTGAAACTCTTAAAAGACAGGATACCGGAGATCTGGAACTGGACAGGGTTCTTGGTGGTGGCATTGTGCCCGGAAGCATTATTCTTGTAGCAGGAGAACCCGGCATTGGAAAGAGTACACTTTTTCTTCAGAATGCCCTTAAAATGAAAGATACCACTACCCTTTACATAAGTGGTGAAGAAAGCCCCCAACAAATAAAAATGCGGGCCGACCGCATTGGTGCCATTAATGAAAACTTTTACCTCCTTGCAGAAACCAATACCCAACACATTTTCACAGAAATCAAAAAACTGAAACCTGACCTGGTCATTGTCGATTCTGTTCAAACCCTTGAATCACCCTACCTTGACAGCCCGGCCGGCAGCGTAGGTCAGATAAGGCAATGCGCCGGTGAGTTTCAAAAGTTTGCCAAAGAATCTGCCACTCCCGTTTTCCTGATAGGCCATATTACCAAAGACGGAAGCATTGCTGGACCAAAATTGTTGGAACATATGGTAGATACGGTTTTGCAATTTGAAGGCGACAGGCATTACGCATACCGTATGCTTCGAACACAAAAAAACAGGTTCGGAAGTACAAGCGAACTAGGCATTTATCAAATGACATCTGAGGGTATGCAGCCGGTAGCCAATCCGAGTGAAATTTTAATAAGCCAGAAAGAAGATGGATTAAGCGGAAGTGCCATTGCAGCCACCCTCGAAGGAATCAGACCTTTGCTCCTTGAAGTTCAGGCACTTGTTACACAAAGTGTTTATGGCACTCCACAGCGGACGGTGAGTGGATTTGACCTGAGAAGGCTTCAACTTTTGCTTGCTGTATTGGAAAAAAGGGGAGGTTTTCATTTTGGGGTAAAAGATGTTTTCATCAATGTTGCCGGAGGGTTAAAGGTGGAAGATCCTGCTGCCGATTTAGCCCTGGTCGTTGCATTATTGAGCAGCTATGAAGATGTTTCAGTGCCGCTGCATACCTGTTTTGCCGGAGAGGTTGGACTGAACGGCGAAATAAGGGCGGTTAACCGGATTGAACAACGTGTTGCAGAGGCTGCAAGGCTCGGTTTCGAAAAGATGCTGATAAGCAAATTCAATACAAAAAGCCTGCCCAAAAGTCCCGGACTTGAAGTGGTTATGGTCAGCAAAATAGAAGATGTTTACAGGGCAGTCTTTTAAAAAGCAATTATACAACCACCATTTCATAAAAAGCTTCCGGACGAAGCCATTTGTCAGCCAGTACCTGCAATTCTTCCGGTGAAACGGTTTTGATGGTTTCAATGGCACTATTAAAATACTGTCTGCCATCCGTAATACCATTCAGGTAATAGCTTTTCCAACGCCCAATAATCTGAAACGGCCCATCAAGACTACCAAGTATAGAACCGATCATGTAGTTTCGAACAAGAAGCAGTTCTTCTTCATCTACAAATCCTTCACGCAGTTGCTGCATTTCGTAGTAAACTTCCTTAATGGCTGCTTCACAAACATCACGCCCGGCCTCTGTGCTGATAACCCATCCGCATGGCCCGATATGATTTTGCAAATAACTGTAAATACCATAGGTATAGCCTTTGTCTTCACGGATGTTGCTCATCAGCCGGCTTCCGAAGAAGCCACCGAACAGGTTATTCAGTACCTGCACTTTTTGAAAATCGGGATGATGCCGGTTAGGGAATGCGCGTGCAAGACGAATGGCGCCCTGAACGCCGTTTGGATCGTTTTCAATTCGCACCACCCGGTTTGGAAGCACATTTTTTTCTTCAAAAACAGGTTCATTTTTTTGCGGCAAATACGGTTTTAAGGGTAAATGGCCAAAAGCTGCATTCAGTTGTTCAGCAAGATTTGAGGGCAGTTTACCTGCAACAAATATCACAAGCCTGCCATTCAGATAATATTCATTATAGAATGCAACCAACTGTTCCCGGGTAAGTGCATCAAGAGATTCTGCGGTACTGTATTTGCCGTAAGGATGGTCTTTACCGTATAACAATACGTCCATTTCGCGATTGGCAACAAAATCACATTTGCGAAGATTAACTGAAAGACGCTGCTTACTGTTTTGAACAAAAATTTCCAATTCTTCCTTCGGAAAAATACTGTCGGTAAATATATCGGTAACAACCGGCAAAACGTTTTCAAGATGCTTCGATAAAGTATGCAGTGTTACAAGAGCGGTTTCGTTAAAACAGCTTCTGTTGAGGTAGGCGCCATAAAAATCAATCTGTTCATTTATATCAAAGGCGCTTCGGCTTTTAGTTCCGTTTTTTAACA
>JALOMX010000345.1 GCA_025455245.1 Chitinophagaceae bacterium | reverse complement strand
GCATGGAGCATGCCCTATGCTTATGGGCTCAATGCACTTGCCGTAAAAGAAAAGCTGAGCGGTACACAGGCGCTTGCCGTTCCCGCAGGCCCTGTTGCTGTGCCTGATCCAAATGCATATGGCTACCTGGCCCGCTGGAGCAATATGGACGACGCTCGCTTTTTGGCAGAATGCCTGAAGCAGGGCATAAAACCCCGCGTGGCCGAATTATCTTTTGAAACAGGCGGAAAAAAATATGACCGTGGTACCCTGATTTTCCTGAAAACTTCCAATCAGGGAGTATCTGATTTGTACAACAAACTTCAAACTTTTTGCCATTGCAGGAAAATACAATGTTACCCTCGATGGGGTTACAACCGGGTTTATGGATAAAGGCGCCGATTTCGGCAGCTCTGATGTGAAGACCCTGAGGCCTGTAAAAGTTGCGATGCTTACAGGCGACGGCACAAGCAGCCTGCAAGCCGGTGCTACATGGCATTATTTCGACAGGGACCTTGGTTACCCGGTTACCCTGATCAATGTGCGCGATGCGGGTGGTGTTAACTGGAGCCGGTTTGATGTAGTAGTCCTTCCGGATGGCAGTTATGGTAACCTGCTTGGAAAGGAAGGTGCACTGCGCAAATGGGTAGAGCAGGGTGGTTACCTGATTGGTTTTGAAGGAGTGTTGGAACAGCTTGCTTCAAACGATTGGGGAATAAAAGAGCGTCAGCCGGCCGAAGCAAAGCCGGGAACCTATGACCTGATAAAAACATACGGCAACCGGGAGCGCGACGGTATAAAAGAGTACAATCCGGGAAGTATTTATCGCCTCGAAATGGATACTACCCACCCGTTGGCGTTTGGTTATCCCAAAACCTATTTTACGCTGAAAGGAGATACCCGGGTGTACGATTTTACAGCAAGGGGCTGGAATGTTGGCGTAATGAAAAAAGATGCTCAGGTTGCCGGCTTTACCGGATCGAAGGCTTTGGAAAACATGAAGGATGGTGTGATTTTTGGAGAACTTCCCATGGGACGTGGGAGCGCCATCTTTTTTGCCGATGATATTATGTTCCGCAACTTCTGGCAGAATGGTAAGCTTATGCTGGCCAATGCAGTATTTTTTATCGGACAGGGACGAGGATACCGTTTGTAGGCTGCAAATGATTTCTTAAAAAAAGGCTTCTAATGACTGAAATGATCCCCGGCAACATCACCGGGGATTGTTTTTGGTATGGCCGGTTGCCACGCACCATGCTAAAAAACTATTTTCGCCCACATTTTCGCAAAGCATATGATCAAGAGGATTTCCGTTTTTGCCGTAATTACTTTGTTGTCAGCCATTAAACTTTCAGCTCAGCCGCCTGTCACCCGGCCTGCTTCTGCCATATTGCATGATATCAAAAAACTGAATGTATTGGGTAGTGTGCTCTACGTTGCTGCACACCCCGATGACGAAAACACACGCCTGCTTGCTTACCTCGCCAATGGTCGTCAATACCGTACAGCCTACCTCAGCCTTACCCGCGGAGATGGCGGACAAAACCTGATAGGCGATGAGCAGGGAATAGAACTTGGATTGATCCGTACCAATGAGTTGATGGCGGCAAGAAGGGTAGATGGCGCCGAGCAGTTTTTTACCCGGGCATATGATTTCGGTTTCAGTAAGTCGCCCGAGGAAACTTTTCGCAAGTGGGATCATGAAAATGTGTTGAGCGATGTGGTGTGGGTTGTCCGTAAGTTTCAGCCGGATGTAATTGTGGCACGCTTTCCGGAGGATGGCAGGGGTGGCCATGGCCATCACACGGCATCGGGAATCCTTGCCCGCGAAGCGTTTGATGCGGCGGCTGACCCTAATCGTTTTCCGGAGCACTTTAAGCATGGTGTAAAACCATGGCAGGCCAAAAGAATGCTTTGGAATTCTTTCAATTTTGGTGGAAACAATACCACCGATGAATCGCAGTTTACCATAGATGCAGGTGGGTACAACCCGCTTACCGGTTTAAGTTATGGTGAACTTGCGGGCGAAAGCCGCAGTCAGCACAAGAGTCAGGGATTTGGTGTGCCACGCAGCAGGGGCGCTCAAAAGGAATATTTTGTTGCCATTAAAGGCGACCGCCCTTCCGCTGATCTGCTGGATGGGGTGGATATTACATGGAACCGTGTACCGCTCAGGTTTTCCAATGAACCGGAAAGAAAGAGTTGGGTGCAATCTATTAACACCATGGTAGAAGTCATGGCAAAATCCTTTTTGCCTGAGCAACCCTACCTGACGGTGCCGGCGCTTATCAGGATGCATAAAGCCATAAAAGAAGATGTGCTGGAAAGCAACTGGCGTACCAAAAAGCTGAGGGAAATAGAAAACCTGCTGGTTGAATGCATGGGGCTGTATGCCGAAGCCATTGTGCCAGCGCAGTTCATTCCCGAAAACGAACGATTCAGGGTTACTTTGAACATGATCAACCGCAGCCCCATTAGGGTGCATGCCCTCAGCTACCGGGTTAACGGCACGAAGGTTGACATCATAAGCGAACTTCCGTTCAATACCAACAGGCAAAAAGTCGATACGCTGTCTTTCCCCTATACCTTTATCGAATCGCAGCCTTACTGGTTGAAGAACGGATTGGAAAAGGAGTTGTTTAATACCACCGATCAAACCCTGATTGGCAAGCCCGTTAATGACCCCTTGCAGGCAACCATCGAACTGCTGGTGGAAGGTTACAAACTGGAACTGACCAGGCCCATACAGTACAAATTTACCGATCCGGTAAAAGGCGAATTGTATCAGCCGGCATTTATCACTCCAAGGCATCTGGTGTACAGCAATAATGATGTTATCCTTTTCAAAAAAGGGCAGGAAAAAGATTCGGCAAGGGTGAGATTGTATGTTTCGAGCTGGGAAGCAGTGCAGGGTAAAAAACCATCGGTTTCGTTGGAATCAAAAGAATTTGTTCAGGCCAATTTTGAGAAAGACTTTAATAGTTCGGTAAATGGTTTGAAATCTTATGAGTTTACGGTGAATAACTATCTCAGCAGAAAAGGTTTGGAACAAGATGAATTGGCCATGTATTTCAGGATGGATGGCGAAACATTTACCAACGCTCAACGAACTATTTCCTATGACCATATTCCTACGTTAAGGCATTATTATCAGGACCGAATAAAGGTGCTGAATATTGACCTGAAACTGAGTGGTAAACGGGTTGGATATATTGAAGGCGCCGGCGATAAGGTGGCTGCTTGCCTGGAAGCTATGGGGTACACGGTTGAAATTTTAAAGGAAGAAGATATTACCGAAGCCAACCTTCGCCGGTTTGACGCAGTCATCACAGGTATCCGTGCATATAATGTACACGAGTACCTTACCCGCAGGTACGATGC
>JALOMX010000344.1 GCA_025455245.1 Chitinophagaceae bacterium | reverse complement strand
GGAAGCGGCTGCCTGATCAAGGGTCTGTCCAACTCGTAGTGGACCGCATTTACGCCCACTTGCAAGTTTGATGTACGGTATTGTAATGAACCACCCACCCCAAACTCCTTAGTGTTCAGCCTGCGGGCGGCTTCATTTTCGGTGCGGTGCAGCCCGTTCATCAGGATACTCGAAACAAAATCTTCAAATTCTGAAGTGTCGGAAGCAATTTGAGAGGTAGCACTGATCCTCCTTGTATTTACAAATGCAGACAGATACCACCGCTTATGTCCAAGGGTTATGGCTGCCCCCCGATGAAAGGTAAACTCGCCCGGAGAACTGTATGGCCTGAATATTTCTGTTTGCCGTTTCACATTCAATACATCTACACTTTTTCGAAAAGCAAGCGACTGATAAACCAACAGGCCCTGCCCCATATTTACCGTGTAGTCGCCTATGGCAAGGCGTCTTATCTTGCCAATATTGCGGGCAAAAAGATGAAAGGAATAAAAATCAAAACCGTTTTTCTGTGCCCCTTTGAAAAATTGCTCACCCGGATCCTTATCACCCAAGATACCAAACTGAAGCGTGTTTTTATAGGTGTATTTGTAGCGGAAAAAAAACCTGTGCGGACTGCCAAGATAGCGGGTATTTCCCATCGAATCAGGGGTAAAACCCCGCGACTGTTCCAATACCTCAGCTACCCGAAACAAGAGGGAATGTTGGCCATCTTTTAGCCTTGTACCCATATCTTCGGCCAAAGACTGAGAGGGGCCCACCCGAACATAAGGTAAAATCCTTTGAATGGTTTCTAAATCCCAACCCGGAACAGCCTGCAATTCATAAATGGATTGAAAAGGTCCAAGCAATTCCCTGTAGCGGATTAATTGAAGCAGCAGCAGTTCGTTCAATACCCTGAAAACCTGCAAATCAGACAGTGTTGCGCTATTCAGGTTCAAAGGATTTCGCCGGAGTTGAGCAAGTTGTTGCAAATAACTGTCATCTTCAGTTTCAAGTTCATCAGCCTCTGCCAGGTCTTCAAGGGCCTGTTCCACATTGTTGTTGGTTACCTCTTGTGCAGGTAACCGGCAAACAAACAGTAAGACCAATATTATTCCTGATAGAAAGCGCATACCTGAGATTTATTTCCCCTCTTCATCTTTCTTTTTTCCAAAACTATAAAGAAGTACCACTCCGGGCGAAACACCCAACTGCGGGTGAAAACTCGATGCAAAATCAATTCTGAAGTCAGCCAACATTAACCCCAAACCTGCAAAATAGCTTGAGGTAAGACTTGCTATACCACCTCTTACAAAGAGTTGCTGCATAATTTGATAGTGTAAAGAAAGATTTACATTTACTTCAAGGCCTTCTTCCTTTTCGAGTTCAGCGGCCAGGTAAAATTTATCCGAAGCATCATACCCAAGGCCGAAAGTATATCGCGAAGGCAATCTCTCATCATCACTTGTTTTGCTCCATTGCGCCCGGAAAGGATTATACACATTGAATCCGGCCGTGATCTTTTCACTTAAATGCATGAGCATGGATAGCGAACCTGTAATGGCTGAACTGTTACCGTAAATACCCGCCTGACTGATGTTATGATAGTGAAATGATGCGCCAATGTCGATGGTCTTCGACACCTTGCGGCCATATGAAAGACTTAATTGTGTTTGATTACTTTCGGAAAAACCAAAGTATGAACCACTGAGACCAAAACTACCACTTTGAGTGCGGAACGCGGTTGCCATATTGTACATGCTTAATTCCTCAAGCATAAACCGCCTTTCTCCATAAACCCCAATACCATTTTGCTGAAGACCCGTAAGGGAAGCCGCATTGGCCCGGGCTCCAAACACATCATTGAATTTTTTGCTATACGAGCCGAGATTAAGGTACCGTGCACTTGCAGGCTGCACAGCCACCTGTGCATTTAACCCGAGAACCCAAAGAAAAACAGTCAAAAAAGATACGAAACGCAAAAGCAGTTAGTTTGGCGTGAAAATAAATGAATCCTTTGAATGAAAAACCCAATGATCGCCTGAGACAGATTAATTTTATTTTAACCTGTACAAAAAAGCCTAAAATTCACATCCCAATCCCCTCCCTATCTTTGCACCCATGCAAATTTTAGACGGGAAAATCGCTTCAGCAGCCATTAAGGAAAAATTGAAACTTATTGTTGAAAAAAGGAAGGCGGAAAATAAAAAAACGCCTCATCTCGCTGTAATAATAGTGGGCAATGATGGTGCGAGCGAAACCTATGTTTCCAGCAAAGTAAAAACAAGCGAAGAGCTTGGTTTTGGATCTACGCTTGTACGAATGGATGCAGATATTCCGGAGGCGTTATTACTTGATCAGATTAAAACATTCAATGACAGTATTGATATCGATGGCATTTTGGTACAGCTTCCGCTACCCAAACACATCTCAGAAGCAAGGGTTATTGAAGCCATTGATCCGGCAAAAGATGTTGATGGATTTCACCCGGTAAGCGCCGGCCGCCTAGTTCAGGGGCTTGAAACCTTTGTTCCTGCAACACCTTACGGAATTATGCTGATGCTCGAACATTTTGGGGTGGAGACCACAGGTAAACATGCTGTTGTTATCGGCAGAAGCAATATTGTAGGCAGGCCGATGAGTATTTTGCTGAGCAGTCAGCACCCTTTTGGTAACTGTACCGTTACAGTTTGCCACAGCAAAACAAAAGACCTCGCTTCTTTTACAAGGCAGGCGGATATAGTGGTAGCTGCCCTTGGAAAACCCGAATTTTTAAAGGCAGATATGGTAAAAGATGGCGCCGTGGTAATTGACGTTGGAATAACCCGTGTACCTGATGCAACCAAAAAGAAAGGATTTGCCATTAAAGGGGATGTTGCTTTTGAAGAAGTAGCCCCCAAAACCTCATGGATAACACCTGTGCCCGGTGGTGTCGGACTTATGACAATCGGCGCGCTTATGATGAATACCCTCAAGGCATGTGAGCGTAAAGATTAGCCTCGATCACATTGCATTTTTTTGCAAAAACCCTCTTTTTGCATTTTTTATGCAATAGCCATATCATTATAACAAATGCAAAACAGGGCTAAAAA
>JALOMX010000343.1 GCA_025455245.1 Chitinophagaceae bacterium | reverse complement strand
CATGTATTAAGCCTGCCGCTAGCGTTCATCCTGAGCCAGGATCAAACTCTCCATTGTAAATGAATTGTTTGAACCCAACTAAATTTTCTCTCGAAATTTAATCGGTTCGTTTTTTTTCTCTTTTTCGCTTACCTTACCTCTGATTCCTAAAAATCAAAGTGCTGTTGCTTCCATACTTTCAAAGATCTATACTGATTTGATCAGCCTGATCGACGGTGAAGAGTTTCTCTTCATTTATTTTTTATCATCGATTAAAGAACTCATTTTCAAATTGGGACGGCAAAGATAGTAGCTTCATTCAAACCGACAAAAAAATCTTCACTTTTTTCTTTTTAAATTATTCACAATCAATGGAAAATAACCTAAACAAATAAAGGATAGATAATGAATGAAACCCCTTTGCAACACCCTGTTTTGAAAGAACTTTTTACCTTTCGAAAGGTAATTTTAGATACCCTTTTTTCGATTGGGAGTGCAAAGGTAAGGGTGGAATTGATTCTACCAAATCTTTTTAAAACTATTTTTTTCCTTTTGCAAATTATTAGGATTCTCACCCCAAAATATTGAGTTGTCCAAAGTAACCCTACTACTAATCTTAATGATTATCAAATAAACACATGATCAGTAAAGAAATCAAATCAGGCAAATCAGGTTTGTTCACTAATAAATTCGGGACAAACTAAGGAATGATTACTTTTACCCCCCGGCCTGATAAAGCCGTAATTTTTACCATAATAACACTTTTAAATCAAAAGGACGTATGAGCCACCAACTATTAAAAGGAAAGAAGGGTATCATTTTTGGCGCCCTCAACGACCAATCCATTGCCTGGAAAACAGCTGAACTTTGTTTTGCCGAAGGCGCTCAACTTGTACTGACCAATGCACCAATTGCCCTCCGTATGGGTGAAATAAATAAACTGGCTGAAGCTTGTGGTAATGCACCCGTGATTGGCGCAGATGTATCGAATGATGAAGACCTCAAGAATCTGTTTGCCAAATCCATGGAACATTTTGGAGGACAGGTTGATTTTATTTTACATTCCGTAGGAATGAGTTTGAACATCCGAAAAGGCAAGCACTACACATCGCTTGATCATGAACATCAACATAAAACCTTCGATATTTCTGCCATGAGCCTGCACCGCGTATGCCAGGTGGCTTATGAAATGGATGCCATAAACGAATGGGGCAGTATTGTGGCTTTAACATACATTGCCGCTCAACGTGTTTTCCCCGACTATAATGAAATGGCTGATGCCAAGGCCTTGCTTGAAAGTATTGCCCGAAGCTTTGGTTATCATTATGGCGTAAAAAAGAAAGTAAGGATCAATACCATTTCACAATCCCCCACGCCTACTACTGCCGGAAGCGGGGTAAAGGGCTTTGGAGGCTTCCTTTCATTTGCAGAAAAAATGAGTCCTCTTGGCAATGCAAGTGCAGAAGATTGCGCCCGCTATTGTGTGATGATGTTCAGCGATTACACACGTAAAGTCACTATGCAAAACCTTTTCCATGATGGAGGTTTTAGCTTTACAGGGGTAACGGCGGAAGTAATTGAGCAAATGGAAAAGTAAAAATCACAAATAATCAAATTCCAAATTCCAAAAAGTGCATCACTTTGGAATTTGGAATTTTAAATTTTGGAATTTCAAAAATGTCTTCAATAGAAATGATGGGCCACCTGGCGACCTGAGCCTGCTGATGATGAGCATTGTATTTATCAGTACAATTGTTTGGCTGATTTATGGCTTTGGCCTGAAATTATTGCCTGTAATTATTGCGAATAGTATCATTTGCGTATTAAGCCTGTTGTTGATTATTTTTAAACTGACTTTTAAAAAGAAGCCAACTTTTCCGCAATCCGAACCTATTAAATAAAGAATCTGAAAAACCTGCCTTGCCTTTTCCCTGCAAGGCAGCTTTTTATTACACGTCAATTATCAATATATTCCAGAAACAGTGCATCAATCATGGCCTGGTTGATAGGGCCGTTCATATTCTCATTCCAGTCTTCCATTTTCAACGTAATCCGGTTTTCTCCCTTGTTTAATCTTATTTTGATTTGATTTGACCTTCCCCATGCACTCCATTCATTGCTACCTCTTTGTGGAAACACAACCGCGCCGATATATTCTTCCCCTACATACAAGCTGCGGATGGCACATTTGTTTTCAGTATTAATGGGACCGTTTCCATTGGCGTACCCAAAAGACAGGCCATAATATCCAGCATTGTTCACATTCACCATAAAATTCACAAGGCGGTTCTTGCTTAAACTAACCTCAATAAATCCTTCACCGGAAAAACCTTTATAAGGATACAGTTCCTTTCGGGCAAACTTTTCAGCTTCAAATATCCGGCTGGAGATGCCGATTCCAAAAGGCTCACTCGCAAATGATTCAAGTCCCTCTTTATCTACAGCAATAATCTGTGTTTGACCCGATAAACTATCCGGCATCTCATATTCCGGACTTGCTGTTTTTCCTATTATTTTATAATCTACCGCACCCTTAACCTCCTTCCAATTATGCCAAACAGGGCTATTGTCAACACTTACAGTTGTTACTGTATCAAAAGGAACCGTGGGCGAAAATTTATTTACCACCTTATTTATCACTCCTTGATTACGGAAAGAATTGTTCAGTACTATCTTTATTTTATGTCTTCCTTTCAGGTTTTCATGGATAGACCAATCCCTGACAGCCGCTCCATCAATGCTCATAGAAATAATCTGATCGCCAAACCCTTCCATTTCTATGTCCAGAATTGCCCCAAGGTATTTAAAATTGGTTAAGCTGCGGGTACCTTTTAAAGCCATGGGTACGAAAGGGTTGAATTCAAGCCCATTTTCCAAAAAACGGATACCGAACAATACTTTATGCACTAAACTGATATTTCCGCTCAGGCTCCAAAGCATATTACTGCTATTGATTACCGTTCCGGAAAAGTCTCCATTTTCCGCAACAAAATTTTCCTTATTGGTTAAAAACAATGCAGCGGGTCTGTAAATAGAGGCTATGCTGTGCATGACAGATGCTTCATTCCCGGCCTTTGCACCGGCCCACAGCCAAAACGTTTGTACAAATGGCCATATTCCATTATTATGATATGGAGGTATGCCTGGGATTTGCGGATAAATACATGGAATCCCAAAGTCCACCACAGGTGTTGATGAAACAATTTTACGCTGCCGTTCTTCATGGGCAATATCAAAAATGACAGCTAAAGCTTCACCAAGGGCTTCCGAGCGTGGAGAAAGGTTTTTATGGATCTGACCATACAAGTATTGACCATAGTAACCTTTGTCTTCCTGCCATAAAAGGGTATTCATGCCTTGTTTAATGCCGGCCGCTTTTGCTTCAAATAATTCAACAGAAGTTGCATCATTCAATACGCCGGCCATTTTGGCGGCCACTTTATTTGCCTGAAAATGAACTGCATTGGTACCAAGGCATTCACTTTCAAAAATATCTGCCGGTTGCATCCATTTCGGGTATGTTTGTTCGCGCCAATCCAGAAAAGATGATTCACCTTTAACCAATCCTGTTTCATGATCGTATGCAACTTTATAATCATCTTCCAACGACAGTTTAATAACCTCATATGCTTCTTTAAGCCAATCCATATCTCCGGTGGCCAGGTATATTTCCCATGCGGCTACTGCCCAAATCATCCGGTCGGTACTTACCGGCCATGCCCCGCCCGTTCCTGTATCCTGAATGATGCGCTTTCGTTTATTCACTTTCCTTCGTAAACTGTTTTTGGCCACCTGAGGCTGCATGTATGCCATACTTAAAATAATGCTGTAACTCACATCCCTTGTCCAAACACCCGCCCATTCGGCGCCTGTGCGCAGTGTGCTGTCTTTTTCAACGGCTTTTTCCATTTCCTCCAGAGACATGTTATAAATGGCATCGGCAATAACATGGGGAGAAGTGTATTGCGGAAAAGCAGATATATCTCTTGAAAGTTTCCATACACTGTCAATTTTTTTGATATCTGCTTTTGAATTCAATGTCAATGTCGTTTCATATATGCCATCACCATCCGGGTCTTTCAGCTCAAGTTCAGGCCTGTTGCGCAGATTATCAAAATCCCAGGTCATAGGCAAAGTGTTACCGGCCACATATACAGCTTTAAAATCCTCTTTGAAAATTTTTTCACCTTTCACATTGGTAAAAAATCCATTTTCCTCAAAAGCCTTCTGTACCGGCCGCATATCGAGACGGAGTAACCATTTCGTTTCAGGTTGCAGGTATAAACCCTCCTGTTTATCTTCAGTGTACTGCTGCCCAAAAGTTATCACCGGCGATTCGGCCTTGCCATTTGTTGCCCTTACCGAAATCTGATGGTCAACACCGGGGAGCATTTCATTATCTTTTCCATTGATTGAAAACTTGAATGTGATGTTCGCATCCTGATAGGCATTGGAAGGGCTTTCATAATTGCTGATCATGTGGGAGGAACTGATTGCTTTTGCTTCAAAAGAGCCCTGCACTACCCTATCGGGGTAAATGGTAAAAGCATCAGATTCATATAAGGCTTTCCTGTTTTCAGTACAACCCATCAAAAAAATAAGAAGCACTGCATAAAAGCCTGCAGTTGCATTGGTTTGGTTTTCCATAGTCGGCAAATGAATCAAACAAACCTACAATAAAAAAATAAGCCTGCTCACATTACATGAACAGGCTTTGCTTGGTGAATAACAATTTTACCAGAAATATGCATACAATACAGCAATGATCAAAACTATGCCCAATGCCCCTACGAGGAAACCACGATCGGTTTTGGTGATATCAGGATCATACTCGTATGATTTTTCGTCCATTGTTTTACTGGTTGCATTTGTGTACATCATAATAGCAAGAAATGCAAACATGAAAGATGACATGAAAATGGAGTGAAACCCAAGGTTGACCATACTCATACCAAATAAATCTGTTCCCCATACAAGACCGGCAATAAGTGTAAATATTGTCAAAAAGGCAAATGCCTTTGCTGCCCCGATGAGTTTACGTGTATCATTGTCATCCAGTTTTTTGGCCACAACCTGATGCTTATCGGTTAAGGTAAGGGTAACCGCAAGGCTTATCAAAAACATACATACATAACCCATTCTGATGATGAAAGGAAGATCGGGCAATAATGCTTTCATGGCAATACCTGCCGGAATAGTGGCGATGGTAGTCCAAAGGGCTGCCCTGTTGGTAGCCCTTTTCCATAAAATACCCATACCAAAAACAACCACAACACCCGGGTAAATAAAGCCTGTATATTCCTGTATGTACTGAAAAGCCTGATCGAGTCCGCCCAGTAAGGGTTTTGCAGCAATCACAGCAATTACAAGTGCAACTGCGGCTGCTATACGTCCCATCCTTACCAGTTGCTTATCATCGGCAGTTTTGTTGATATGCGACTTGTAAATATCAAGGGTAAAAATGGTAGAAGTGGAATTAAGCATAGATGCCAGTGAAGAAACCACAGCAGCCACCAGGGCTGCAAATGCAAGCCCGCGTATGCCCTCCGGTGCAAAGTTCCGCAAAAGCCATGGATAGGCCTGATCGGCCTTGGTAATAG
>JALOMX010000052.1 GCA_025455245.1 Chitinophagaceae bacterium | reverse complement strand
TTCATCCCGGCTATGTTCAACATATTCGTTAAGTTGGTCGGCAATGTCACCGGGTAGTTTTCCGGCATATTTTTCGGAAAGCTTTTGTGCTGGGCCTGAGCCTTTGCGCACTACCTTCAGTATTTGGAGGTCTTCCAGGTCTTCCAATAGTTTGTAGGCTTTGGGGGATTTTATTTCTATCAGTATTGTTTCCATAAAGTATTTTTTGTTCTTTTCAAAATTAGCATAATCTTTTCATTTTCATTATTAAGTATGAAATTCCATTTGCCGTAAAAAAAATTCTCAAGGAAGAAGGCCGCGTCCGCGCCATACGCCCTACCACGCAAAGCACCACGCCCAATACGGTTGCGTACGATTACATGCTCAAAGACCATGTGGGGAATGTAAGGATGGTGCTTACCGAGGAGCAACAAATCATTCGTTACCCTGCCGCCACCCTCAAAGGCACCTTTGGTGGTAACACCAATAGCCTTGTAAATCACGAAGCCCATTTTTTCAACAATGACGGAACAAAAATTACCGATGAATCTGCCATTCCATTGTGGGGCAGCGAAACAGGCACCGCCAAAGATTATTTCAACAACAATGGCAACTCACCTGCCAACGACTAATAACCGGCAGGCGCAAGCCCTGCAAGTACGGCCCGCAGAAGTAAACTTTCTGCCCTGGTGTTCCGTTAATTTTCTTCCGCTTTATTTTCCATTGCAACCACGGTTACAGGCTATAACCAACAAAGGGGCTAAACAAGAATATTTATACCTGACACCCATAGCGGTAGGGTATAAACATCGCAGGTACTGCCGGAACTGATGGATGAACAGATAAATCTATTATAAGCGATGTTTTACCTTTGAGGTTACCAGTTAAAATTTAATTTCTGAAAAGAATGACCAGCACCAGCCACCATGATGAACGGATTGCAAACATGAGTTTTGCATCGGTGTATCCCCATTATGTAACCAAGGTAGAGAAAAAAGGCCGCACAAAGGAAGAACTGCACAGGGTGATTGAATGGCTGACAGGGTTTGATGAACACAGGTTGCAGGAACTGATTGATCAGAAAGTAACCTTTGAGGAATTTTTCCGGCAGGCAAACCTGCATCCGAATGCAAAGCTCATTACCGGAACCATTTGCGGCTATCGCGTAGAGGAGATTGAGAACCCGCTGACACAGCAAACAAGGTACCTCGATAAGCTTGTGGATGAACTGGCAAAGGGAAGGGCTATGGACAAGATTTTAAGGAAATAAAACATTGAATATCCGGGTGGATGTCCCGGCCCCTCCCATCACACGAGGGATCTTAAAAACAGTTATCATGGTACCTTCAACCAACGCTTATGAAAGCCGGTAAACGACCTTCGCCATACGGCCCCGGAAAGTTTGTATCCATTGAAGATTACCATAATGCATTTTCCCCCGAAGTGGTAACCGTAATGGACAAACTTCGAAATGCCATCCGCGAGGCAGCCCCTCTTGCTGAGGAGACCATCAGCTACAATATGCCCGCCTTCAGGCAAGGGAAGATATTGGTGTATTATGCAGCCAATAAGCAACACCTCGGCTTTTATCCTACCCCCGGACCTATTCAGGCTTTTGCAGATGAACTGTCAGCATACCAGACATCCAAAGGCGCCATTCAATTTCCCTACGACAAGCCGCTGCCCGTTGGCCTTATCAGAAAAATAGTGGCCTTCCGGATAGCCGAGGTGGAGGGCAAGGCAAGTTCATAAGCCACATCGTAAGAAGTTTTGCTCAGGGCAGTTTTTTCAGTGACAGTATCGACCAATCACTTTCTTCCTTTTCAATGGTATTGCTCAGCACACCAAGCCCGTCGATCTCCATTTCCACCACATCGCCCGGCTGCAGCCATTGTTCAACGTAATCAGGGTTTTCCAGCTTACCGGTACCGTTCAGTTCCAGAAAACAGCCGGTGCCCACGGTGCCGCTGCCAATCACATCGCCGGGGTGCAGGGTTACGCCATAGCTTGCCCGTTCAATAATCTCGGCAAAGGTCCAGTCCATATCGCCCACATTGCCATCGCTTACCTGTACACCGTTTACCCGGCATTGCATGCGCAGGTTCCAGTTTTTGCCGGTATGGCCTTCTTTGGCGGGTATTTCAAATTCTTCGAGTTCATCCAGGGTCACAAGCCATGGGCCAATGGTGGTGCTGAAATCTTTCCCTTTTGCAGGCCCGAGGTTCAGCAGCATTTCTTCCATTTGCAGGCGGCGGGCGCTCAGGTCGTTCATAATCATCAGGCCGCCAATGTATTGGTCTGCTTCGGCAGCTGTGATATTTCTCCCATACCGGCAAATCACTACAGCGCATTCCAGTTCAAAGTCAAGCTTTTCGAAATGGTCGGGCATGCAATGCACCGGCCCCGGCCCGCTGATGGCATTGTGGTTGGTAAAATAAAAAATGGGGTATTGGTCAAATTCCGGGATCATGGGCACCTTACGGTTGCGCCTTGCAGCGGCCACATGCTGACGGAATGCGTACCCGTCGCGGCAGCTTGTGGGAAAAGGAACCGGGGCAAGCAGGTGTGCATCGGTTAACGGAATTCCGCGCGCCTTACTAATGGCGCCCTCTTTAATGGCCTGATCCGCCTTCCAGGCAATGTCAAACACTTCATCCCAGTAATTCAGGAACATCCCCATGGTATTGGGCAGTTCGGGGTGAAGGGTATCCATATTATACAACCGGCCATCGTGGTAAATGGCAAGTTGTTCGTGTTGGTTAATAAGATGGGTAGCAAGTTTCATAAAGTCATTTTTAGAATGATGGCCAACATCGCCATTGATAAAAGGCCGTTTGTAGTTTCCCGCATCATCATTTGGACAGTAAGGAACTCCTTTTTGGAGGACTTCATACGGCCATTACAAAGATTATTTACGCGGGCAAAAGTAATTAATCGGGCCATAGGATCAGGCTTTTAACAATCAAAGCCCGATTGTGGAATACCAAACCGCCGTTTTTACCGTTTTAAAGGGCAGTATTATTTATTTTGCACGGGATATGATGAAATGGATAACCGGGATTTTATGGATGCTTGTTTTTACATCTGCAAAAGCCCAATTCAGGGAAGCCAATGTATTGGAGGGTGAATTTGGGGTAGCCGTGGGCGCCGCACATTATTTCGGCGACCTCAATACACGGGCTAGCCTGAACCGGCCTAAACTGTCCGTTTCCGCCTTATTCAGAAAACAATTCGGTGATTATATTGCCCTCAGGGTTCAGGGCACTTTTGCCCAACTCGGGTATAGTGATATTTACAGCGAAAATGAAGCTCAGAAACTCAGAAACCTGAGCTTCAATACCAATATTGCGGAGCTTGCCGTGCTTGGCGATTTCAATTTTTTCAGGTTTATACCGGGAGACAAGGATTTCAGGTTTACGCCTTATACCACCCTTGGTATGGGATTTTTTACGTACGATCCTTACGCATTCCTCAATGGCGACAAGTATTATTTACGCCCCCTTGGAACCGAAGGACAGGGCAGTGCTGCTTTTCCTGACCGGAAAGAATATGGAACGATGGCCTTTGTATTTCCTTTGGGAATCGGCATTAAGTACAACCTTACCCCAAAAACGAATGTAACCCTTGAGCTTCTCCACCGGTTTACCACCACCGATTATCTCGATGATGTAAGTACCACCTATGCCGGTCTCGATGCCTTTGAGCCTTTGCCGAATGGCGACATGTCACCGGCTATGTTGTTACAGGACCGCAGCTACGAAGTAACAGCGGTTCCGATAGGAATAAAAGGAAGGCAAAGAGGCATCAGCACAAGGAAGGATCAATATGTTACCTTAAGCCTTGGTATCACCATAAACCTTACTTCGTATAACTGTCCCCCAACGCGTTAATCGCCTTTCCATCCGGATTTTCACCGTTTCGTTTGGATCAATACTTCTTTTCTGATACAAAGCCGCTTTAGGGTTGTTGTAAAAGAAAACGCCACCGGATATTTCCCGATGGCGCTTTTGGCTTATGTTAAGTTATATGAATTATCCTAAAGCTACCCGCTTGAAATCGGTCACCTTCAGGTCGGCGCCGGCTGTTTTTACATAAGCTTCAACCGTAAGGGCCGCATCCTTTACAAAAGGCTGTGCAAGCAGGGTATTCTCTTTAAAGAATGCCCCGAGTTTGCCATCTGCAATTTTGGAAAGCATTTCTTCGGGCTTGCCGGCCATCTTGGGATCGTTTTGCATGGTTTCCATGACAATGGCTTTTTCACGGGCCACCACATCTGCGCTTACGCTTTCCGGATTCAGGGCAAGGGGGTTCATTGCGGCGATCTGCATGGCTACATCCTTACCAACAGCCTCTGCATTTCCGTTGAATCCAACCAATACACCAATGCGGTTTGCTCCATGGATATAGGACGCTACATACTCGGCGTCAATGCGGCTCACGTTGGTAATGCCGATCTTTTCTCCGATGGCAGCCAGTTTATCGTTTATCAGCTCAGAAACCTTTGTTCCGTTGATGGTAACTTCATTCAGCTCATCTGCATTTTTTACATTATGGGCAATAGCTGCATCGGCAATGCTTTGGGCAAAAGCCACAAAATCTGCATTCTTGCTAACGAAGTCGGTTTCGCAACTAACACATACAACGATACCGGCTTTGTTATCGGCAGTTGTTTGTGCAATCACCACACCTTCCTTGGCTTCGCGGTCGCTGCGCTTGGCGGCAATTTTTTGTCCCTGCTTACGCAACCAGTCGATAGCAGCTTCAAAATCACCATTGGTTTCGGTAAGTGCTTTACGGCAATCCATCATTCCGGCACCGGTAGCCTGACGAAGTTTATTAATATCGGCGGCTGTAATAGCTACTGTTGACATAAAAATTTAATATTTAAAAGTTGATATTTGAAATTGAATACATCATGCAAACGGCAAAGTTCTCCAAAAGGGTATTTGCCCGATGTTAGCATTTTATTATCAGTAAGAAATGTCCTAAAAATGATGTGCCGTTTTTATTGTGTAAAAACCGGCACATCGTATGAAAAGAACTTATCGGCTGAATTAACGACCACCGCCCGGGCGACGACCGCCACCCGCTGCACCGCCACCGGTTCCGCGACGACGCTGACCACCACCGCCGGCTCCGGGAGCACCGCCACCGGCATTGCCACGGCCACGGCCCCTGCCGCCACGCTCGCGTTCAGCTTCTCCGCCTTCAATATCAAAATTCCGGGTGTTTTCCGCTACTTCCTCTTCTGTTTCTTCATCCTTGCTTGCCTGACGCTCTTCAAGACCTTCGGCAATAGCTGCGGTCAGGTAATTTACAATGATGGCGATGCTCTTGGTTGCATCGTCGTTTGCAGGGATAGCGAAATCCACTTTATTGGGGTCGCAGTTGGTATCAACCATACCAAATGTGGTAATGTTGAGACGCTTGGCTTCGGCGAGCGCAATGTGCTCATGGCCGATATCGACCATGAAAAGGGCTGCGGGAGTACGGCTCATTTGGGCAATACCGCCAAGTACTTTCTCCATTTTCTCCTTATCACGGGTCAAAGTGAGGCGCTCCTTTTTGGTGATGCTGTCAAGCGTACCATCGTTCAGCATTTTTTCAATGCTTTGCATTTTCTTCACGCTCTTACGAACGGTGTTGAAGTTGGTAAGCATGCCACCCAACCAACGCTCGGTCACGTAGGGCATGTTAACACGCTGTGCGCATTCGGTTACGATTTCTTTTGCCTGCTTTTTGGTAGCCACAAACATGATCTTGCGACCACTCTTTGCAATTTGCTTCAATGCGGCGGCAGCATCCTGTAAGCCTTCAACGGTTTTGTTGAGGTCGATGATGTGGATACCTTTCTTTTCAGCAAAAATGTAAGGCAACATTTTTGGGTTCCACTTTTTCTTGAGGTGACCAAAGTGTACGCCTGCATCAAGCAGCTGTTGTTGTAATGATGTATTTTGTTCCATGATTTATTTTATTGTTTATTGTTTGTGGTTTGTTGTTTGATTGCAATGGAAAAGAACCATAAACAATAAACCACAAACCGTAAAACCTTTTAGCGCTTAGAGAACTGATAGCTCTTACGTGCTTTCTTCTTACCTGGTTTTTTACGTTCAACACCACGGGGATCGCGGGTCAGCAAACCTGCGGCTTTCAACGCGGGCTTGTATTCCTCGTTCACCTCAATAAGGGCACGGGCAATACCCAGCTTGGTAGCTTCGGCCTGTCCTTTAATACCGCCACCGGCAGCGTTCACTTTTACATCAAACTTGTCGAGGCCTTCAACGGTTTTCAAAGGCAGCTCTACCTGATTTTGTAAATACACAAGGGGAAAATAAACCTTGTAGTCTTTGTCGTTCACCGTGATGGTACCGTTGCCCCTGCTCAGGAAAATACGGGTTACCGCTTCTTTACGGCGTCCAACTGCGTTTTTTTGTTTTTCCATTATATTTTGGAATTTGGAATTTGGAAATTTGGAATTTTTAGAACTTCAGTTCTTTTGGATTTTGTGCAGCATGCGGATGCTCGGCACCGGCATAAACAAACAGTTTCTTGTACATCTTGCGTCCGAGCCTGTTTTTAGGCAGCATTCCCTTTACGGCACGCTCAATAATAGCTTCGGGGCGACGCTTCAGCAAATCGCCGGCAGCTTCTTCGCGCAGACCACCGGGGTATCCGCTGAAGTTCTGATAAAGCTTTTGCTCGAGCTTGTTGCCGGTGAAAGCCACCTTGTCGGCATTAATTACAATGACAAAATCACCACAGTCAACGTGGGGCGTGTAGTACGCTTTGGTTTTGCCGCGCAGCACGGCTGCAATGCGGGCACACATGCGACCAACGGTTTGATTGGTACCGTCTACAACATACCACGTACGCTGTACGGTAGCCGCATTCGCATGCTTGGTTGTGAAATGTAGTTTACTCATTACTTGTTTTTTGTGGGTATTACCGCCATCCCGTGCAATACCCGGTTTATTAATTTGGGCCGCAAAGGTAGGCGTGATCAATGGATATAACAAGCAATTTGAAGACTATTTTTTTGAGGTGCATTTGTAAGTGGTTGGTTTTCAATAAAAAATTAAACAAAAAATTTAATTGAGTATGCTTGCCCAAAGATTTTCGGGCACATTCAGCATTTGGAAGGGTAATTTTTTGTGTTTCTGATGGAGGTTAACCTTGAGATGTAAGTTTCTTGATGTCTTCTTCCAGTTCCTTTAAGCTCTGTTCTTTTTCAACAGCTTTTTGAACAAGCCGGTATTTTTCAAATTCTTCACCTGATTTTTTCAAAGCCATTTCGTGACTGATTTTGCCTGCATGGTTCAGCAATTCCCTTCCGTTTAATTGCAGAATGGAATCCAAACGCTCAATCCAGTCTTTCATATACATAGGTATGCGTTGCTGAGCCATCGTTTCAGCAAATGCCAGATATTGTTCTACTAAAAGCCCGAGCAATTTCATTTCATCTTCGTTCAGGTAGTTTTTGGCAATGCTTATGTCCGACTTTTTTATGGACATTGATCCTTTCTTGTCATACGATTGCATACCCATCAATGGCAGGGTAGCATCTGCCCTCCGGTAGACCAACTCGGCTGCCGTTTGCTGACTGATGGCCCATAAAAGTTTGTTTTGAACCACTTTAAAGAATTCAATCGTCTTTTCATCTTTAGGGTCGTAATCAATGCTTGTTGTATATATGTCCTTGATTTTTTGATAAAAGAACCGTTCTGAAAGACGTATTTCCCGGATACGTTCCTGCAATTCGTTGAAATAGTTCATAGAATTGCCACGCTTAAATCGGTCATCATTCAGGGCAAATCCCTTGATAATATATTCCTTGAGCCTTTGGGTTGCCCAAATACGGAATTGGGTGCCCTGAGGTGATTTTACCCGGTAGCCTACCGAAATGATGACATCCAGATTGTAGTGGTCAATGTCTCTTTCAACCTCCCTGTTACCTTCCATCCGAACCTGTCGGAATTTCCGACAAGTTCGATTTTGCTCCAATTCGCTCTCCTCAAACACATTGGCAATATGCTCTGCCACAGTGCTTCTGCTTTTGCCAAACAAGGTTGCCATTTGGTCCTGTGAAAGCCAAACAGTTTCCTCCTCAAGCCTTACGTCAATTTTAATATCACCTTCACGGTTTTTATAAATGATTATTTCACTGTTCATAAGGTTCAATTGTACTGGAATTTCTTTAAGGATGGTGTAAGATAAGGCTTGAATTTTATTTTGGTATTCATGGAAAGTTTATCCCTGTTTCGGCAATGCCAATAAACCGGGCTTTTTCAAATGGTTAAATTAGAAATATTGAAAACATCGGTTGGTTGTAGTCAATCCCTTTGTTTTCTATAACTGCAATTCCGATTTTGGGCAGGTACGGTAATTTCCGGGCTCAAGACCTTTCAAATTGACTTTTCCAATCCGCCACCTTACCAGCCTTAAAGTGGGAAAACCCACCGCCGCCGTCATGCGGCGCACCTGCCGGTTTTTGCCTTCGGTAAGGGTAAGGCTTATCCAGCTTGTGGGGATTTGGGCACGGTAGCGAATGGGCGGGTTGCGTTCAGGGAGGTCGGGTGCCGTTTCCAATTGCCGGGCTTTGGCAGGTAAAGTATGGTGCTCTTTGCCATCAATACGTATGGTTACCCCTTTTGATAAAAGTGTCAGGGCTTCATGGGTAATGGCACCCTCTACCTGTACCCAATATTCCCGTTCGTGGCTTTTGCCGGGTGTAAGCATTTGCGCATTCAGGCTTTTATCGTTGGTTAGCAGCAGCAATCCTTCGCTATCGTAGTCGAGCCTGCCCACCGGGTACACATCTTTGGGAACCTCTAAAAAATCAGCCAGTGTTTTCTTGTTGCCTTCGGGCGAAAACTGGCAGAGTACCTGGAAAGGTTTGTAGAAAAGGTAATAATCATACTTCATGTTTGCAATGTATTCTTTCCCAGATAAAAGACATATGCAAAGTAGGTTTTTTCAGGAATCGGGATAAAAGGCTATGGCCTGATGATTGATTATTGTACATTGCCGCTTTCCTGTTTTCTGCTAATTATGCTGCAAAAAAGATTATCGGCTTTATGAAAAAAACAACTTTGCTTTTTGTATCTGTTATTTCGTGTTTTGCCGCCATGGCACAGCCTCTGCTGCTTCGTCATCCGGCCATCAATAACAATGGTTCTGTTATTGCCTTTTCTTTTCAGGGTGATATCTGGACGGTACCTGCTGCAGGTGGCCGTGCAGCCCGCCTCACCGTACATGAAGGGTATGAGGCCAACCCGCTTTTCAGTCCGGATGGCAAAATGATTGCCTTTTCGGGCGCTCGTTTTGGTAACAACGATGTTTTTGTGATGCCTTCGGAAGGCGGTATGCCCAAAAGACTCACTTTTCATTCTGCCGCCGATAACCTGACTGCCTGGCAAAACAGCAGCACCATCCTGTTTACCTCGGCCCGTGAGTT
>JALOMX010000342.1 GCA_025455245.1 Chitinophagaceae bacterium | reverse complement strand
CTAAAATACTTCTATTATGAATGCAAAAAATCTTGGCCTGATTGTTATCCTTCTTGGTTTATTGCTTTTTGGCGGTTGTGCCTGCAACGGGTATAATGGCCTGATTACCCAGGACGAAAATGTAAAAAAGGCCTGGAATAATGTACAGAGCGCTTATCAGGAAAGGGCTGACCTGATCCCCAATCTTGTAAATACGGTAAAAGGCGCTGCCAACTTTGAGCAGGAAACACTGACCAGGTTAGTTGAAGCAAGGGCTAAAGCCACTTCGGTAAACATTAATGCCGACAACCTGACCCCTGAAAAAATAGCTGAATTCCAGCAGGCACAGCAGGCAGTAAGCACAGGACTTGGCAGATTACTTGCAGTGGTGGAAAATTATCCCGACCTGAAGGCCAATGCCAACTTTCAGCAACTTCAGCGTACCCTTGAAGAAAAGGAAAATGGCATCCGAAATGTACGCAATCAGTTTAATACGGCGGTTCAGGAATACAATGTCAAAGTGCGCTCTTTTCCCATGAACCTGTTGGCAGGAATGTTTGGTTTCAAATCGAAAGAAGGATTCCAGTCTGATCCCGGAGCCGACAGGGCACCCGAGGTGAAATTCTGATCAATAAACCGGTAAGCCTTTATGAAAAAGATTTGGTTGGCAATAGTCATTGTTTTGGTTGTATTGGGAATGTATGGTGTGTCGGTTTACAACGGCTTTGTTTCAAAGGACGAAAATGTAAAGAAAAACTTTTCGGAGTTGCAGGCCGTTTATCAGCGAAGGGTAGATCTTTTGCCCAATCTTGTCGCTGTGGTGAAAGCGAATTCCGAATTTGAACAGACGGTGTTGCAGCAGGTATCAGAAGCCCGTGCAATGGCAGCACAGGCCACTCAAACCGCCATTCCCCAAGGGGAAGCTTTTGCCAATCTTGAAAAAACACAGGGCGAACTTGCAAATGCCGCCAACCGTTTGGTTGCCGTTATTGAAAACTATCCGAATCTAAAAGCAACAGAAGCTTTTTCTAAACTGCAGACTCAGATAGAAGGCACGGAACGCAGGATCAAAATTGCCCGGAATGATTTTAATGAAGCGATAATGGGTTATAACCAATCGGTAAGGTCTTTTCCGGCAAGCATGTTCGCAAAGCTGTTTGGTTTTGATTTAAAAGAGGGTTTTCAGGCTGATGCAGGTGCAGCACAAGCACCGGAAATAAAATTTTAAAGCTGTGGGATTTCCATTTAATATTTTTTCAAAAGGAGCAGAACGGCATTTCGAACCGGGCGAGGCAGAACGGATTGTTACGGCTGTTCGCGAAGCAGAAAAAAGGACAAGCGGAGAAGTAAGGGTTTACGTAGAAAGCCGTTGCCGTTATGTAGACCCTGTACACCGTGCAGCCGAAATATTTTTCGGCCTGAAAATGGACCTGACTGCAGAAAGAAATGCCGTTCTTGTATATGTGGCCATGCGCGACCATCAGTTTGCCATTTTTGCCGATGAAGGCATTTACAGGGAAATGGGCGAAAAATACTGGAACGATGAGGCAAAAAAGATGCTTGAAGCCTTCAAACGGGAAAGTTATGCAGATGGATTGGTTACCATTATCAATGATCTTGGTGAAGCCTTGAAGGACCATTTTCCTTATGATAATAAAGGAGATAAAAACGAATTGCCCGACGATATCATTTTCGGATCATAGAGCTAATAGCTGATGCATAGAATAAACAAAAAAAATTGGTTGCAGTGGGCAATGGTTTCAGCCGCATTTTTCATGCTGTACACGGCTGTTGCCCAGAACATACCCCCTAAGCCCAACCCGCCAAGGCTTGTAAATGATTTTGCAGGTATCCTTACACCTTATCAGGTATCGCATCTTGAAGAAAGGTTGGTGGCGTATGACGACAGCACTTCAGTGCAGATTGCCGTGGTAATTATCAAATCACTGGAAGGGGCCGGTGTAGACGACTATGCCATTAACCTCGGACGCCAATGGGGTGTTGGAAATAAGAAAACCAACAATGGGGTTGTGGTACTGATGAGCATGGGCGAAGGCGATGGTCAGCGAAAAGTGTTTATTGCTCCCGGCTATGGGCTTGAGTCCTCGCTTTCAGATTATACCTGTAAAACCATCATTGATGCCGAAATGATCCCTGAATTTAAACAGGGGAATCTTTACCGTGGATTAGAAAGGGGTACGGATGCCATAATAGCAGCTACCCGTGGACAGTACACAGCCCCTCCCGGATATGGTAACCGTGGTGATGGAGAAGGAGGCGGTTTCATAGTTTTCCTGGTCATTTTATTCATCATTATCATTTTAATTGCCGGTCGCAGAGGCGGTGGTGGCGGCGATGCCATGACGCGACGCGGCCATCGTCATGTAGACCGTGTGCCGCCGTTTATATTTTTCCCGCCCATCGGGGGTGGAGGAAGTGGCGGCGGCGGATGGAGCGGCGGCGGAGGCGGCTTCGGAGGCTTCGGCGGTGGCGGCTTTGGCGGTGGCGGTGCCGGGGGGAGTTGGTAAAATGCACCGATCTTCAAAAAGACATCCCACTATTTGGTTACAATTAATGCCAAAATCTTTTCTTAAAGCCTGAATGTTGCATTTACTACCTGTAAAAATCTGTTTCATTATAACAGATTGTTTATGGTATCATCCAATATACCCTCCATTGGGTATAGGTCAGCTTATGCAGCTTAATATTTTTAGCCCCAAAAATATTTATAGCCATGAGCAGGATGATTTACGTATTTCTGACATTTTTTGTAGTCAATGTTGCAAATGCAGGGGTTTTGACGGTGAATAATGCTACCGTAAGTCCCGGGCAATACAATACCATCGCGGCCGCCATTGCAGCAGCTTCTGCGGGAGATACCATTCTCATTCATGGTACAGGAATAAACTATGGTAGTATTACAGTGGATAAAAGATTGGTCTTTATAGGCCCCGGCCACAATCCGGTGGATAAACAAAATACCAACCCTGCTTTATTGGATAATATAGGTCTTGCCGGGGGGGCATCTCAGTCAAGATTTTATGGATTAAATATGAGCTATCTGACAACCAATATCAATGGTATTGCTGAAATAATTATCAGCAATTGCCTGGTTAGAAGC
>JALOMX010000341.1 GCA_025455245.1 Chitinophagaceae bacterium | reverse complement strand
CGGATAGCTTTGGCTACAACATCATTTACGTTACACCATGCCGGTGACGGGTTTACCCAAACCCGCAGGCGGATAATATTCATCCCAAGGCTCTTCATCAGGGCGAAGGCTTCGGTTTCAGCACCTGCTTTATTGAAAAATTTTTTGCCGGAAGCCTCTTGTTCAGTCACCCAACTTATGTCTGCCCCTTTCGAAAAACTGATGGATGGAGGCGGTGGCGGCGTAGGTGGCGTCGGAGGCGTTCCTCCCCCTGAGGAACTGTCTTTGCCGCATGAAATAATAAAGCCACTAAGAAATACCAATATTGAAATGGTAAATCCGATGTTTTTATTTCTAAAAAAATGTATCACTTTGGCCCTTTAGTTTTTTAAATCTTGACAACAAACTTAATTCAATTGTCTGCAGTATGTATCTATTGTTTAGATAAAAACAGAAACAACTACCATTTCAACATAATCTGAGGATCAGGGCAATTTGCTCTGTAGTGTTCGGATGTTGAAGGGGCACATACGCCCGGATAATCTCCGGTAAATCCTTCAAGATTTTGAATTATCTGAAAATGCAAATGCGGCGGCCAGTGACCGTTCTCCTGAGGAGGGCCGAATTGCGCAAAGATCTGCCCTTTTTTTACTTCACTTCCAACTTCTATTGAAAGATCATTGTAAGAAAGATGCCCGTACAAGGTATAGAAAATCTGATCATCAAGTAAGTGTTCCAGAATGATGGTTGCACCATAGTTGCCATATTCTGCGTGGTTACCTTTACTATGTACTTTACCGTGCAAAGGTGCCATAACCACTGTGCCAGCCTTGCCCCAGATATCCACTCCTAAGTGAAGTGTCCGGGCTTCTGTTTTTTCTTCAGCTGCATTAAAAACACTGCTGCGTGCATACAATATTCTGTTCTCAAAATATCCGCCGCATCCATAACGGGCACCGGATTGCTGCAATAATGTATCAATGTATGCTGAAAACAGCAACGTGTCTTCATAAATCTCCGGGTTTAAGCCTTGATTTTGGTCAGATAAATCCAATTCCACTTTTTTATCAATCGAAGCATCGAAAGGTACAATCTGTTGAAAGGTATCCTGATATTTTAAAAGAATTTCCGTTAACATCATAATCATTCATTCAATATAAGTTTTGCCAAAACCGGAAAATGATCACTGCTGAAACGTCCACCCCATGTTTGACTCAGCGTTGCATGTTTTTGTACCAGCCAGTTTCCTTTTACAAAAATATAATCGATTGGTTTGTTATCGGTTTCCTTATTCCCAAATGCATTGAAGGTTCCCGATGGTCCATAATGCCCCGAAAGGGAAAGTTCTTTGGTATCTAAAAACTTAGTCGGGTTTGTTTTATCCGTTAAGATTTTAATGGGTTCATCATCAGGAAAGGAATTGAAGTCACCTGTTATGATGGATGGGTTTTTGCCGGCAATGCTATCCACAGCTTTTAAAAGCAAGGCAGAGCTTTCCCTTCTTGCTATTTTTCCCACATGATCAAAGTGGGTATTAAAAAAGAAAAATGTTTTTCGTGATGATTTGTCTTTCAGTTTAACCCATGAAACCACCCTTGTAATGGCCGCATCCCAACTTTTGCTTCCGGCTACTTCGGGGGTAAGACTAAGCCAGAAAGTTGATGATCCAAGCAATTCAAATCTTTTTGTATTATAAAAAATGCTACTGTGTTCCCCTGCTTTCTTTCCATCATCCCGACCGGTCCCCTCAAATACAAAGCCGGGCATTCTTTCTTTCAGGTCTGTAAGCTGATGGTACAGGGCTTCCTGAACACCAAAAACATCGGCATCATGAAAAAGCAATTGTGATGCAACGAGGTCTTTTCTGTTTGTCCAGTTATTGGGTGAATCCTTCGGATTATCAAACCTGATATTGAAAGTGAGGATATTCAGTTCCTTTTGTGCCATACAATTGCCTGCTACAAGGATAAGAAAAAGGATTCTCATGTGCATCAAAATGATTTTATACATCGATAGGTAGTTTTATACAAAAGTAGGTTGCCCCGGGCCTTTATGCTCTTAAAAAAATCTTCAATTTAAGCGGGGATTCAAAAGATAGGTATTCAATTTATGCTTTTTGAATGGATCGAATATGTTTTACATTTGAAGCCATTTTCGATTGGATCATTTTATAAACCGCTTTTCTTATGAAAAAAGGATTTTTGTTCTTTGCCTTTGCACTCATCGCTTCAGCCTTTGGCAGGTTGTATGCTCAGAACGAAGCTTTATGGCTTCGGTATCCCGCTATCAGCCCCGATGGTAAAACCATCGCATTCGGATACAAAGGAGATATTTACAAGGTTAGTGTTGAAGGGGGCTTAGCTACACCATTAACGATGCATAGCGCCCAGGATATGATGCCTGTTTGGAGCCGCGATGGTAAAATGATTGCCTTTGCAAGCGACCGCCATGGCAATTTTGATGTTTTTGTCATTCCGGCCTCCGGTGGTGAAGCCATAAGGCTCACACACCATAGTTCCGGTGATTTTCCTTATGATTTTTCGACGGATGGCAGTGAGGTGCTGTTCGGCAGTTCCCGAATGCAGCCTGCTTCAAGCGTCAGGTTTTACAGCCCGAGGCTGTTCCAGAATTTGTATTCGGTTTCGGTAAAGGGAGGCCGCCCCAAATTGGTCAGTGCGGTTGGTGCGGAACATGCCCATTTCAACAGCAAAGGCGATGCAATCGTTTTTCAGGACAGAAAAGGCTATGAAGACCCCTGGAGAAAACACCATACTTCCTCAGTAACCCGCGACCTATGGATACATGATCTGAAATCGGGCACATTCAGGCAGTTAAGCGGTTTTAATGGTGAAGACCGGGAGCCTGTTTTGAGTTCAGATGACAAACATCTGTTTTACCTCAGTGAAAAAAACGGTACACAGAATCTTTTCAAACTACCGCTTGTAACCCGTGAAGCGGAAATGCAATTGACGGATTTTAAAGACCATCCTGTACGTCACCTTTCCATTAGCAGCGAAGGAACCCTTTGCTTTACGTGGGATGGCAGTATTTATACTTTGAAAGAGGGTGCAAAGCCGGTGAAAGTAAAAGTTGCTGTTATGAATGATGGCAGGGCCAATCAGTTGCAGAATGTACCCATTACCGG
>JALOMX010000340.1 GCA_025455245.1 Chitinophagaceae bacterium | reverse complement strand
TAAAAATAAGCGAGGTAAGTAATCAATGTCTGAAACACCAGATTGGCTGCAAGGTCTCCGAGACTGTAACCAACTTTTTCCCGCACCGAAAGTTTCTGAGAAATTTCCATATGGTTGATTTGGAAGGCTTATGCCTTTATTTTTTGAGCTTAATGATAGCGTCGTAGGAAGGTTTGGGTTGAAGATTCCTGTCGAAAACCAAAGGATAGTTTGTACGACCCCTTACCGGCCAACCATTCAACCAACTTTGACCATCATGCACACCCCAAAATGTAACCCTTGAAATTTTATCCTTATGCTTCAGGAATAAACGAAAAAGATCTTCATAATCTTTTGCCTGTTTTTGTAAAATACTATCAGGAATCCCATTTGCATATGGATTCAGGGAAGGGTTTGATGCCACGCGTTGATTTACATCTGCCCCTGAAAAATTTCTGGGCAATACTTCAATATCCAATTCGGTAATCATCACCTTTAATCCTAATGCGGCATAGGCTTCAATACTTTCCTCAATGTCCTTAAATGGAACCTTACCAAGGTGCCAATGACCCTGTATACCCACACCGTCAATGCGTACCCCGGCTGCCTGAATCTTTTTTATGATTTCAATACATCCTGCCCTTTTCTTTGGCTGCTCATTATTATAGTCATTGTAGTATAATTCAGCATTTGGCGTTGCTTTTTGAGCAAGACGGAAAGCTTCTGTCACATAGTCGGGACCAAGCTTATCCAAAAAAATGGTTTTACGCATCGTGCCGTCTTCGTTTAACGCCTCATTCACCACATCCCATCCCAAAACTTTTCCATCGTATCGGCTCGCTACAGTATGGATATGTTCCTCAAAAAACATTTTTACTGAATCGGCATTCTTAAGCTGACGTACATATGCCGGCAGCTGGCTATGCCAAATCAATGTATGGCCAATTAGTTTCTGATTATCCTTTTTTGAAAGTTCCAGAATCTGATCGGCAAGGCTAAAATCATAACGCCCCCATTCAGGATGAATGATTTCACTCTTCATTATGTTTTCAGCCGTTAAAGCATTAAATTGATTACGGATAAATTCACTTTCTTTAGGATTTGTTTGCCTTATCTGCTCAGCACTCAAAGCCGTCCCGATAAGGAAATCATTGCTGAAAACATCCTTTAAGCCTGCCAATGGCTGGCTTCCTTTATTCTTTGACTGGGCACTGCACGAAAGGAAGAAAAATGAGGCCAACAAAACATAAAATAAATTTCTCATATTATTCAAATTTTTTTTACTTGTATAAAGTTTCCTCCGGCCCCAGAAACGAGGGCTGCAAGCCACCAAAATCACAAACAATTTTTTGCAGCACCATTCCGGGATGAAGAGGCCAATAACGAATGATTTGCTTTCCCGGTTTTTCAATCTTATGTTTTGATTTTACGGTAATCACATTAGATGCTACCCATCCTTCCCATGTTCGGGAATCATAATCTTTTTGATTAATAGAATTAATTGTCGGTTCTGAATCATTTACGCTTACAGCAAACTGCAGCCCATTGGGATGATGGAGGAAATTGAGTGTGGGTGAAAAATAAAAATGCAACTCTGCGGTATCGGCAGAATATGTGTACAGGTCGTACTCTAATGAAGGTGCAAACTGAACGTTTTCAAAAAGCGGATGGGTTACGGGGAAAGTTGTCATGGCATTACCTGTGCGTCCATGTCCGGGTAAAAGCCTCCATTCTATTCCGCTTAATTCTCTTTTCCTTGAAAAATGGTCAGCATAAATAGAAGCCATCCCATTCAGCTCATAGAATGCAGGATTGGTAATACCTGCAGGAATTAAATCCTTTGCCGACTTCTGTTCCGGCAGTTTGGTTTTCAAAGCGGGACGTTGATTGTAATGAAATACAAATTCAGTATTCGGCATGCGGTTCACAGGAGGTTGTTGCCAATAAGTATAACCAATATGCGTTTGGCTCATCATATGGTTCCATTTTCCATGATTTAACCTGTGGTAATCCAGGGTAATCAAAGAATCCTCATTGTAATATTGGCGTACCTTTCTTGCGTAAACATTGGCCAGGGTATCTCCCTGTGATGCAAATTTTTTATTTAAGGCAACTGCATGATACATCCTGTACAGGTTGGTCGTTGCTTTTATCGGATGAAGTATCAACTGAAAATAGGCATCCTGATGGTCAGCAGAAATATTCCTTTGTACTTTCTGTGCCATTTCAAGGAGTGCATCATATTCATCCACAACCCTGTTCCATTCATTATAATGAAAAGTAAACGTATTGGCGTCAAGCAGTTCAGGTTTACGTCGGCTATTAATTTTTGAATAGGTGTTGTATAAGTAAGCAACATCCTTTGCCACACCATTTCCAAATTGATGAGCTGCCCATGTTTCGGTATATTGCAAAAGGTCATTTGCACCGAATTTCTCCGGATTCCATGCATGGTCCAAAAAGAAGGAAATGGGAAATTCCATGGGCTTAATATCGCCCACGTTAACAATCCAAATCTGCCTTGCATTGTATTGCCATGCAAGGTGCATTTGCTCCCATATGCGGCTGATATGATTCGTATTAATCCATTTGTAATTCCTTGGTCCGCCTACATAGTCAAAGTGGTAATAAATGCCGTAACCTCCTTTTCGAGGCTTTTCTTTGGGATCCGGTAAGCGACGAATATTTCCCCAGTTATCATCACAAAGTAAAAGAGTTACATCATCAGGCACCCGCATACCTTTATCGTAATAATCCTGGACTTCTTTGTAAAGGGCCCATAGCTGAGGTGTTTCCTCCGCCGGCTTTTTCGTTACCTCAGTAATTATTTTTCTTTGATCATTTACAATACGTTCAAGCAATGCGGTGGCTGTTTCACGGCTCATAGGTTCATCGCCATCACCCCTCATTCCAACGGTAACGATTTTTTCATTGGCTGCACGCTGCAATCCTCCTTTCCAAAATTCACGTAATACAACTGCATTGCTGTCGTAATTCCATTTTCCCTTTCCATATCTTCTCCACTCATCATGTGCACGCATCAATGGCTCGTGGTGTGAAGTACCAATGACTATACCATACTCTTTTGCTTTATGAATGTTGGCGCTATCGTCATCATAAAAAGCATTGCCCCACATGGCAGGCCA
>JALOMX010000339.1 GCA_025455245.1 Chitinophagaceae bacterium | reverse complement strand
CCCTTTTATATGCAGGGGAAATTGCCAAAAGAGCCTCCGGTAAACTCTTTATACTGAACGTGCTTCAAAACGGGAACAATAAAGAGCAGGTAACCGATTCCCTTGAAGAGACCGCAAAAGAATTGAAACAAACTTTAGATACTGACATAGATTTCACTTGTTTGGTTGGTGAGCATGACCTTGTGAATGCCATAATGAGTAACCATGACACTTCAGGTATCGACCTGATTGTAATGGGGACCAACGGAGCAACAGGTTTGAAAAAGATATTTATCGGTTCCAATACGGTAAAGGTGATCGGGAAGATAAAAATTCCGGTTATGGTGATTCCCGGCACTGCACGGTACGAAGACTATGTAAACACGGGTAAAAACAGGATAGTACTTGCCACCGATCTTGAAGAACTGGGAGAAGATTGCACACTGGATATATTAAAAGAGATCGGCATATTATTTCATGCACCACAATTAGTGGTTTTAAACGTAAGACCGGAAAACACAAGGCTGCCGCTTTATAAAAGGATTGAGCGTGATTTTATTCAATCCCTTTTCAGGCCCGAAATTGACACAACAAGGGCCACTGTTTTCAGCAGCAATATCATTAATGGAATTAAACTGTATTTGGACAAAAAAACCGATACAGGTTTGGTAGCCATGGTGGCAAAAGAAACAGGGGCTTTTTTGGAAAAGCATTATACCAAAGAAATGGCTTCGCATGCCAACCTGCCACTGCTTGTTTTGCACGATAAAGGGAAATAAAAAAGCATGCAGGAAAATGAAAACAAACATTTTTACAACTTCCGCATTTAAAAAACAATTCAATTGAAAGGTAAATCCGCCGCGCTTGGCTTTATATTTATTACCTTATTGGTCGACATCACCGGCTGGGGTTTGATTATTCCTGTTATGCCGCGATTGATTGAAGAACTGATAAACGGCGATGTAAGCGAAGCTGCAAAATACAGTGGATGGATGGGCTTTGCCTATGCGGGTATGCAATTTTTGTTTGCCCCCATATTAGGCGGATTAAGCGACAAATTCGGTCGAAGGCCGGTTTTATTGTTTTCACTATTTGGTTTTGGGGTCGATTACCTGATTTTAACCTTTGCCCAGAATATAGAATGGCTTTTTATAGGCCGCATTATTGCAGGGATCACGGGGGCAAGCATTACCACCGCTTCGGCCTATATTGCCGATATCAGCACGCCTGAAACAAGGGCACAAAACTTTGGTATGATTGGCGCTGCTTTTGGCGTTGGATTTATATTAGGACCGGTATTGGGCGGCGTACTCGGGCACTATGGTCCGAGGGTTCCGTTTATTGTGGCTTCTGTTCTTTGCTTTTTAAACTGGCTTTACGGGTATTTTGTTTTGCCGGAATCCTTGCCACCTGATAAGCGACGTGCCTTTGAATGGAAACGTGCCAATCCGGTCGGCACTCTCATGCAAATCAGAAAGTACCCTACCCTTCTTCCGCTGATCACCTGTATGATTTTTTTGTACATGGCCGGTCATTCGGTGCAAAGCAACTGGGCATTTTTCGGTATAGAGCAATTCAACTGGAATGAACGCATGATCGGCATTTCACTGGGTGTGGTTGGGCTTTTGGTTGGGGCAGTTCAGGGGGGGCTGGTACGGATTGTAAACCCGAGAATCGGAAATGTAAAAAGTGTTTACTACGGTCTAATATTATATACGGCAGGCCTTATTCTTTTTTGCCTGGCTACCCAAACCTGGATGATGTTTGTATTTTTAATACCATATTGCCTGGGCGGATTGGCAGGCCCGGCATTGCAGGCCATCATGGCGGGGATGGTTTCGCCCACAGAACAGGGCGAACTGCAGGGAGCGCTTACGAGTACGGCAAGTGCAACCTCTATTATAGGCCCGCCGCTGATGACCAATACTTTTTCTTTTTTTACCAAAACAGGAACCCCTTTCTATTTCCCGGGCGCACCGTTTGCACTTGGTGCCGTTTTCATGTTCATAAGCCTCCTGCTTGCTTTCAGAGCACTTAAATGGAAGAAGACGTAATTGGAGGATTTAGGATTGGTGATTTAGGATTGATGATTTAGGATTAGTGATTGAGGATTGAGGATTCTTGAAAAAAGATTTGGGAATGATGATTCAGGGGTATTCTCCTGTTAAAGGAGATTATCTACTACTAAATCATCATTCCCCGTTTTATTAAAGTCCAAACAATCCGCTGTTAAGTCCCTGCAAGGCTTCTTTTTTGTGCGGCGAAGGCAGTAAGATGCTCACGTTGTGACGGCTTCCACCATAGCTTACCATCCTTACAGGAATCGCCTTAAGGCTGTCAAATAATTTTACCAGTACATCCTTGGTTTCTGCAATTTCATTGCCTACAACCGATACAATAGACAATCCGCTTTCAACCGTTATGTGCCCGAAAGGCTCAAGCTCCTTTACAATCTCTTTCAAATGGGAATCCGTATCAATGGTAACCGAAACCGCTACCTCAGAGGTAGTGATCATATCGATAGGCGTACGGTATTTCTCAAACACTTCAAATATCTTCCGTAGAAAACCATAGGCGAGCAACATGCGGCTGCTTCGAATATTAATGGAATAAATTCCGTCTTTGGCGGCTACAGCCTTTACACCTGTACTGCCGGCCTCTTCTACAATCAAGGTGCCCTTTGCCTTTGGCTCCATGGTATTGAGCAACTTCACCGGTATCTTATATTGCTGTGCAGGCCAAATGGAGGCGGGGTGAAGAATTTTGGCGCCGAAATAAGCAAGTTCTGCTGCTTCTTCAAACGATAGCTGATCAATGGGCATGGTTCTTTCGCAGATGCGGGGATCGTTGTTGTGCATTCCGTCAATGTCGGTCCATATTTCGCAGGCTGTTGCGAGAATAGCCGCTGCAATCAGGGATGCACTGTAATCGCTTCCGCCCCGCTTCAGGTTATCCACTTCGCCACGCGCATTGCGGCTTATATAGCCCTGGGTAATAAACAGCTTTTTACCTTCATATTTTGCAAGCTGCTGATTGAGCCTTGCACGGATGACACTTACCTGCGGCTCATCGTAACTGTCAATCATCATAAACTCAAGGGCAGGCAGGTAGGCATGATCAATACCCTTTTCTTCAAGATAGGTACAAAA
>JALOMX010000051.1 GCA_025455245.1 Chitinophagaceae bacterium | reverse complement strand
TTTGAATTTTTCTGGTTTTATACAGAAATAAAATAACCAAAAACCTGTTTTCCCAACTTTGCATTCCTAAAAAAGCCAATTGAATAGAAGGGAAACACCTCATTTTTGAAGGTTTTTTCGGGAAAGAGTACCTGTTAGACATTGTAATTCCCCATAAAATTTGGAAAAAAGAAAGGCCTGCCCGCAACTTATATTTGCAATCCTTCAGTTTTTCACTCAATTATCGAGGTGAAAATGTCCGTATTTTTTCATGGACCACGCTGAAGTTCATCAAAATAAAAGACCGAAAAATGAGCCAGCAAGCTTCTACATTGTTCGACAAAGTATGGGATGCCCACGTGGTGCGGAAAATCAATGACGGCCCCGATGTATTGTTCATCGACCGCCATTTTATTCATGAGGTAACCAGCCCGGTGGCTTTTTTAGGCCTTGAGCAAAGGGGTATCGGTGTCATGTTTCCCGAAAGGACCTTTGCAACGGCCGACCACAATACACCTACCATCAATCAGGATCAGCCGGTAAAAGACCCCTTATCTGCCAATCAATTGAAGGCGCTTGAAACCAATACAGCTAAATACGGCATCTCACATTGGGGCCTTAATAATCCCAAAAATGGTATTGTGCATGTGGTAGGTCCTGAAAACGGGATTACCCTTCCCGGAATGAGTATTGTGTGTGGCGACTCTCACACGAGTACGCACGGGGCATTTGGCGCTATTGCTTTTGGCATTGGTACATCAGAGGTGGAAATGGTGCTTTCATCGCAATGCATTATGCAGCCCAAACCAAAGAAAATGCGTATCAGCGTAAACGGGCAACTGCATAAAGGCGTTCTTCCCAAAGATGTGGTTTTGTACATTATTTCAAAACTCACGGCAGCCGGTGCCACCGGATATTTTGTTGAATACGCCGGTTCGGTATTTGAAAACATGAGCATGGAAGGCCGCATGACGGTATGCAATATGAGCATTGAGATGGGTGCGCGCGGAGGAATGGTTGCTCCCGATGAAACAACGTTCAATTATATTAATGGCCGCGACAAAGCGCCGAAAGGCGAAGCATGGGATAAGGCGCTTGCTTATTGGAAAACCTTGAAAACAGATGAGGACGCTGTTTTTGACAAGGAATACCATTTTGATGCTGCCGATATTGAACCCATGATTACCTATGGCACCAATCCCGGTATGGGCATGGGTATAAGCGGAAGTATACCGACAGCCGAAGCCATTGGAAGCGGACAGGCAAGTTTTGATAAAGCCATGAACTACATGGGCTTCCATCAGGGGGATGCCATGAAGGGTAAAAAGGTTGACTATGTTTTCGTTGGAAGTTGCACCAACGGCCGTATTGAAGACTTCAGGGCTTTTGCAAGCATAGTAAAAGGGCGTAAAAAGGCAGACCATGTTACTGCATGGATTGTTCCCGGCTCACATATTGTAGAACAACAGATCAGGGAAGAAGGCATACTTGATATTCTGACCGAAGCAGGTTTTCAGTTGCGCCAACCCGGTTGCAGTGCATGCCTTGCCATGAACGATGATAAAATTCCTGCCGGTAAATATGCCGTCAGTACAAGCAACCGCAATTTCGAAGGCCGTCAGGGACCGGGCGCGCGTACCCTGCTTGCAAGCCCGCTTGTAGCGGCAGCGGCTGCAGTAACGGGTGTGGTAACGGATCCGAGAGAGTTATTGGTGGAAGTGAATTAGTGGAATGTTGAATAGTGAATAGTGAGTAGTGAGTAGTGAGTAGGGGGAGGGAGAGAGAGCGGGTGTGGGATGTGTCAGCAAAACTTCAAACCCGAAACAATAAACCCGAAACAATAAACCATAAACAACAAACAATAAACAACAGAATATGGCTTACGATAAATTTACGGTTCTTACGTCAACGGCTGTACCGTTACCTATTGAGAATGTGGATACGGATCAGATCATCCCGGCGAGGTTTTTAAAAGCTACGGAGCGCAAAGGCTTTGGCGACAACCTTTTCCGCGATTGGCGCTACAACAGCGATGATACCCCCAAGCAGGATTTTGTATTGAACAATCCCATTTACTCGGGAAAGATTTTAGTGGCAGGAAAAAATTTTGGCAGTGGCAGCAGCCGCGAGCATGCCGCATGGGCCATTTACGATTACGGCTTCCGTTGTGTGATCAGCAGCTTTTTTGCCGATATCTTCAAAGGCAATTCACTGAACATCGGCATATTGCCGGTAACGGTCAGTGCTGATTTTCTCGATAAAATTTTCAAAGCCATTGAGGCTGATCCCAAAACCGAAATTACGGTTGACCTTCCATCACAAACCGTAACGATTCAGGCTACCGGCGAACGGGAATCATTCGAAATCAACGGCTATAAAAAGCATAACATGATGAATGGCTTTGATGATATTGATTACCTGCAGGCCATGAAAAATGAAATAGCCGCATTTGCGGAAACTACGCCATACTAAGCAGGTATTCTTCCTTTCATAAACAACCGGTATGAAGCATATTGAAATAATGGATACCACCCTTCGGGATGGCGAACAAACCAATGGCGTATCTTTTTCACCTTCGGAAAAGCTTACCATTGCACAATTGCTGTTGCTTGAGGTAAAGGTTGACCGGGTGGAGATTGCCTCTGCCCGTGTATCGGAAGGCGAACTGGAAGCGGTAAAAAAGATTACAGGCTGGGCAGCTGCAAACGGCCTCATCGACCGGATTGAAGTACTCACTTTTGTGGATGGCGATGTATCCATTCAATGGATGGAAGAAGCGGGCGCCAAAGTGATGAACCTGCTGACCAAAGGATCGCTCAATCACCTGAAACATCAGCTTCGAAAATCACCGGAACAACATTTTGAGGAAGTGGGCAACGTATTGCGACTTGCTGCCGAACGGGGTATTACAAGCAATGTGTACCTCGAAGACTGGAGCAACGGCATGCGCCATTCACCTGACTATGTTTTCCAATATCTCGACTTCCTGGTTACTCAACCGGTAAAACGAATACTGTTGCCTGATACACTCGGCGTACTGATTCCGGATGAAACCTTTGATTACCTGAACAGAATCATTCAACGGTATCCCGGTGTGCATTTCGACTTTCACGGGCACAACGATTACGACCTTGGCGTAGCCAATGCGCTTGAGGCCGTGAAGGCAGGGGTAAACGGATTGCACCTTACCGTAAACGGCATGGGTGAACGTGCCGGAAACGCCCCATTGGCGAGTGTTATAGCCGTATTGAACGATTATGTAAAAACGGTGAAGACTTCTGTACAGGAAAAATCGCTGTACACCGTCAGCAAATTGGTGGAAACCTTTTCAGGGTTCAGGGTGGGCCCCAACAAGCCCATTATTGGTGAAAATGTTTTTACCCAAACAGCAGGCATTCATGCCGATGGCGATAAGAAAAACAATCTGTATTTCAACGACCTGCTGCCGGAAAGATTTGGCCGCAAGCGTAAATATGCACTGGGTAAAACATCCGGCAAAGCCAACATTGAAAACAACCTTGCACAATTAGGTATTCAGCTGAGTGATGAAGACCTGAAACTGGTAACACAGCGCATTATAGAATTGGGGGATAAAAAGGAAACCGTTACACAGGCCGACCTGCCATACATTATTGGTGATGTGCTTGACAACCGGGCGTTGGAAGAAAATGTGCGGGTTGAAAATTATGTACTTACCCACAGCAAAAGCCTGAAACCATCGGCTACGGTAAAGCTTGTAATGAACAATGAGGTGTTTGAAGAAAACGCACAGGGCGACGGGCAATATGATGCATTCATGAATGCACTGAAAAAAGTGTATCAGAAAAAGAAACTTACGTTGCCTGTATTAACAGATTATGCAGTGCGCATTCCGCCGGGCGGAAAAACAGATGCATTATGTGAAACGATTATTTCATGGGATTTGAATGGTAAGGAGTTCAAAACCCGCGGCCTTGACAGCGATCAAACCGTGTCGGCTATAAAGGCAACACAGAAGATGCTCAATCTAATTTAATATTTTCAATATATGGTTTGCTGTTTTTTATTGGGAGAGGGAGAGTTGGCAGTTTGCAGTGGACAGTTTGCAGTGCCTGCCTGTACAAAAAATCAACGCAACAAAACCATTCCAAAAGTATTGCGCATAAACCTCGAACAGGAAACCCCAAACAATATACCTCATACCCAAACCAACCATAAACAATAGACAACAAGCAATAAACATGAAAAAACATATAGCAGTAGTACCCGGAGATGGCATAGGAAAAGAAGTTACCTCTGTGGGAAAGGCGGTCCTGGAGAAAATAGCTTCAAAATACGGACATACATTTACCTATGAAGAAGCATTGATAGGGCATGTGGCTATTGAAGCAACGGGAGACCCCTTGCCGCATGATTCGCTGGAGATCATGCGCAATTCAGATGCTGTTTTATTTGGTGCAGTAGGACATCCCAAATACGATAATGATCCCACTGCCAAAGTTAGGCCTGAACAGGGTTTGCTGAAAATGCGTAAAGAGCTTGGGCTGTATGCCAACCTGCGGCCCATAAAGCTGTTTGATGAACTGCTTGATGCAAGCAGCATAAAGCCTGAAATACTTCGTGGCGCCGATATCCTCTTTTTCCGCGAACTGACCGGTGATGTGTATTTCGGCAAAAGGGAAAGGATTGATGGCGGCAATACAGCATATGATACCATGATCTACAGTAAGTACGAAGTAGAACGTATTGCACGGAAGGCTTTTGACTCTGCGCGTACTCGAAGCAAAAGACTGATGAGTGTAGATAAAGCCAATGTACTTGAAAGCAGCCGCCTGTGGCGCGAAACCATCCTTGAAGTGGCGAAGGATTATCCGGATGTGGAACTCGAGCATCAGTTTGTGGATGCGGCGGCTATGTTGCTCATAAAAGACCCGCGCAGGTTTGATGTGGTAGTAACCGGCAACCTTTTTGGCGACATACTTACCGATGAAGCTTCACAGATAGCCGGTTCTATGGGCATGCTTGCCTCTGCTTCGATTGGAGATGGAACGGGTGTATATGAACCCATTCATGGTTCGGCACATGATATTACCGGAAAAGGCCTGGCAAACCCTATGGCATCCGTTCTTTCGGCGGCATTGCTTCTTGATATTTCCTTTGGGTTGAAAGAGGAAAGTAATGATGTTATCAATGCGGTAGATGCCGTTTTAAAAGCAGGCTATCGAACCCGGGATATAGCCAATCAAAACACGCCGCCGGAAATGATCCTTGGAACAGATGACATAGGAATGAAAATTCTCGAGCGATTGTAACCATAACTGAACCTGCCCGCCCGGCAGGTTTTTTTTGATGATCAGTTCAAATAGCCGGACCCGATCAACTAAATCAGCTTTCAACAATCCTCAGTTTCGCATAATTCAACATGATCTTTTTTTCGCCGTTCAATTCAAATTGAACTGTAGCTATTGGATTGTGTGATGCCCCTTCCATTTTTGTTACGGTACCAAAGCCAAATTTTTGATGCTCAACCCTGTCTCCGGCCTTCAGGTTGCTTGTATTGCTCGGAACAAAATCTGTGGAGGGCTGATGTTCTACCACCCGTGGCGCCGGTGAAGGTCCGACGTATGTCGGTTTGGCGGGGGTCGTTGCTTTTTTTGCAGGCGGGGGACCATAGCGTTTTTCGGCTGCTGCGGCACTGTTACCATTACCAAAACCGCCACCACCAAATCCACCGCGGTTACCATGCAGTCGCTCGAACGCCGAACCACCTCCAAACATATTGGCCTGATTGCGCAAACCGCCACCACTAAGGGTTCGATCAAGGTAGGTTGCAGGTATTTCTTCCAGAAAGCGTGAAGGTTCGTTGTTCGTCAGTTGTCCAAACCGGTACCTGCTTTGCGCATGGGTCAGCCAAAGTTTCTTTTTGGCGCGGGTAACTGCTACATAAAAAAGCCTGCGTTCCTCTTCAAGTTCTTCCCGTGTATTGATGCTCATGCCGCTGGGAAACAATGTTTCTTCCATACCACCAACAAACACACAGGGAAACTCAAGGCCCTTGGCTGAGTGAACGGTCATCAGCTTGACAACATCGGCATCTTCGTCTTTTTCATCCGCATCTGTAAGCAGGCTGATATTCTGAAGATAAGCGCCAAGGGTTACCACCCCGTTTCCGGCCGTTTCAAGTCCGCTTACATTTCCCGCAGCTATATCCTCCATGCTTGCGGAGATATCTATCAATACTTCACCGTCTTCATTGATCATGCCCAGGTCGCGCTGTGTATCCACCCATTCTTTGATGGAGTTAAGCAGTTCCTGTACGTTTTCATATCGGGCAAGCCCTTCGGCACTTTTATCGTTAAAAAGTTCTTTCACCATACCGGTATGCTTACCCACCTGTACTGCCACATCGTAGGCATTGCTTTTAACAAGCATGCTCTGGAAATACCGGATCATTTGCACAAACTGTCCGATGGCCTCGGCCGAAGCGCCTTTAATGCCGTAGTAAGCTGCCTTTTCGAAAACGTCAAATAGTGGCACGTTGGCTTCATTGGCTACAGTTACAGCTTTTTCAAGGCTTGTTTTGCCAATGCCCCGTGCAGGATAATTGATGATGCGTTTCAGCGCTTCCTCATCATTCTGATTGACGATGACACGCAGGTATGCAAGGAAATCCTTGATTTCCTTTCGCTGATAAAACGAAATGCCGCCATAAATCCGGTAGGGGATATTCATTCGTCTGAGACATTCTTCAAACGCACGGCTTTGCGCATTGGTACGGTAGAGGATGGCAAAATCCTTGTTGCTGAAATGGTTTCTGAGTTTTTGTTCGAGAATGGCATCGGCTACAAAACGGCCCTCGTCATTATCTGTCATTACCCGGACAAGCTTAATTTTTTCCCCGCTTTCCGCTTCCGTCCAAAGGTTCTTGGGTATCTGGTTTTTATTTTGTTTGATGACTTCGTTTGCAACATCAAGTATCGTGCTTGTGCTCCGGTAATTCCTTTCGAGTTTGATGATCTTGACATCATCATAGTCTTTTTGAAACTGTAAAATATTTTCGATGGTCGCCCCGCGAAAACTGTAAATGCTTTGTGCATCGTCTCCTACCACGCAAATGTTTTCAAACACGGCAGCAAGCAGTTTTACAATGGCGTATTGTGTGGCATTGGTATCCTGATACTCATCCACAAGTATGTATTTGAACTTATGCTGATACTTATGCAGTACAGCAGGAAAGTCGCGCAGCAATTCATACATTTTAAACAAAAGATCATCAAAATCCATGGCGCCGTTTTTAAAACAGCGTTTGGCGTATGCATCATAAATACGACCGATCTGCGGACGGTTTTGGCGGAGGTCTTCCTGCTGGATGAATGAATCCTCAATATACTCCCTTGGACTGATCAATGCATTTTTAGCAGCGCTGATGCGGTTGCCTACCACATTGGGTTTGTACAATTTATCATCGAGGTTCAGTTCTTTTACGATCGACTTAATAACGCTGCGGCTGTCATCTGTATCGTAAATGGTAAAGCTGTTGGGGTAACCGATGTGATGAGCTTCTCCGCGTAATACACGGGCAAATACACTGTGAAAAGTTCCAATATACAGGTTTCGGGCCTCTGTGCCTCCAAGCAGGTGGGTGATACGCTCCTTCATTTCGGCGGCAGCCTTATTGGTAAAAGTAAGGGCGAGTATGTTAAAGGCATCAATACCGTAATGCCCCATCAGGTAAGCGATACGTGTTGTAAGCACCTTGGTTTTTCCGCTGCCGGCACCGGCCACAATCATCAGCGGGCCGTCCTTGTGCACCACGGCTTCACGCTGCTGTTCATTCAATCCTGCTAAAATATCCTGCATAGGTGGCGAAGGTACAGAATGGCCCAAAGGCGTAAAAAAAGAAACTTCTAACAGTGAAAGGGGAGTTTCCGGCTTTTTGGGACACCGGAACATTTTTCAAACAAGGCCCTCAGCATCGGGGATGGAAAAGTAGAGGTTTTCCTGAAAGAAAAATATCCTACCTTGCTTTTTTGCCATTCAATACTGCTTATATGCAACACAAACACTTTTTTTTATTTTTTGCCATAATTCTTGTTTGTCCCATCCTTTGGGGCTGTCAAACTTCCAGCGAAAAAAGCACCCCTGCCACTGAACCCCCTGCCTGGGCATCGGAGGCCATCTGGTACCAGATTTTTGTAGAGCGGTTCCATAATGGAGATAGCACCAACGACCCCACTGCTGAAGATATTGCCATTCCTGCCATTGGAGTAGCTGCTCCCGCAGGATGGGGAGTTACCAAATGGAACGGCGATTGGTACATCCGTGATGCATGGGCAGATACCGCTAAAAAATTTCATGAAAACCTGCAATACAGGAGGTATGGCGGCGACCTGCAGGGTGTGCTTAACAAACTGGATTACCTGCAGGATCTTGGTATTACCGCTGTTTATTTTAATCCAATCAACCACGCGCCATCCCTGCACAAATACGATGCAAGTTCATACCACCACGTGGATGCCAATTTTGGCCCCGACCCCGAGGGCGATCTGAAAAAGATGGCCGGTGAAAATCCTGCTGATCCCAAAACCTGGGTGTGGACCGAAGCAGACAAAATGTTTTTGAAAGTGGTGGATGAAATGCATAAACGGGGCATGAAAGTCATCCTCGACTTTAGCTGGAACCATACGGGTACAAGGTTTTGGGCTTTTGAAGATGTGATGAAAAATGGGGAATCATCTGCTTATAAGGACTGGTACAATATCAAATCTTTTGACAATCCTTCCACCCCCGAAAATGAATTTGCATGGGAGGGCTGGTTGAATGCCAAAAGCCTGCCTGAAATAAAAAAAGTGAATGTTACCACCGAGCGAAAGATTGGTTATCCTTATGAGGGAGATATAAACCCCGGGGCAAAGGCACATATTTATGATGTAACAAAGCGGTGGCTTGCCCCGGATGGTGATGTAAAAAGAGGCATTGACGGATTCCGGCTTGACGTTGCCGATCATGTGGGTCTTGTATTCTGGCGCGACTGGAGAAAGCATGTGCGCAGCATCAACCCGGACGCTTACCTTGTGGGCGAAATATGGTGGCAGCAATGGCCCGATGAGCTGATGGATCCGGTGCCCTATACCAGGGGCGATATTTTTGACGCGGTCATGTTTTATCAGGCGTACCGCCCGGCCAAGTACTTTTTTTCCAAATCGGATTTTGCCATTGATGCAAGGCAGCTGAAAGATAGCCTGACCTTTCAATGGGACCGGCTGCTGAAACCCAACCTGTACGCCATGATGAATGTGAGCAGCACCCATGATGCACCAAGGTTGCTCACCTGTTTTGGCAATCCTAACAAGTACAAGTACAAAGCTTTGCCGCACGAAAACCCCGCTTATGTAACCGGAAAACCATCGGATGAAACTCACCAACGGTTGCGGCTTTACTTAGTGCATTTGTTTACCAGTATAGGCGCGCCGCAAATATGGAACGGCGATGAAATGGGCATGTGGGGCGGCGATGACCCCGATTGCCGCAAACCACTTTGGTGGAAGGAAATGGCATTTGATGATGAAACGGCTACCAACTTTCAGCCGGGTGAAAAGCGATA
>JALOMX010000050.1 GCA_025455245.1 Chitinophagaceae bacterium | reverse complement strand
CAAGCTTTTTACCGCCATCTTTTCCGAAAATATAATACCGGTTTTCAGGAAGTTCGGCAGGAGTAAACCAACTCATATTTTCTACCAAACCAATGATGGGAACATTGATTTGCGCCTGCCCAAACATCGCAATGCCTTTTTTTGCATCGGCCAAAGCCACGGCCTGCGGCGTGGTTACCACAACAACCCCCGTTACAGGAACGGTCTGCACCATGGTGAGGTGAATATCTCCGGTACCGGGAGGCATGTCAATGACAAGGTAGTCAAGTTCACCCCATGCCACATCGGTAATAAATTGCCTGATGGCACTGCTTGCCATTGGGCCGCGCCACACAACAGCACTTTTATCATCAACCAATAAGCCGATACTCATCAGCTTGATTCCAAACCTCTCCAAAGGAACTATCTGCCCTTTACCGGTACCATCGTCCTGCATCAAAGGCCTTTGACCACGAACCCCAAACATAATGGGCACACTTGGTCCATAAATATCCGCATCCATCAAACCAACGCTTGCCCCACCCTGTGCAAGGGCAATGGCAAGATTGGCGGAAACCGTACTTTTTCCAACCCCTCCCTTTCCGCTGATCACCGCAATAATGTTTTTCACCCCCGGCAATACATTTTCCCCTGACTTCCGGGCCGAAGAAGTATTGGCAGTAAAGTTGACCTGCACCTCCGCCTCCTTGTTTACCAAAAGTGTTATGGCATGCACACAAGCCTTTTCCATCAGGTCTTTCATAGGACAGGCCGGGGTGGTGAGCACTACCGTAAATGATACCTTATTACCATCTATCCTGATGTCTTTTACCATATTCAGGGTTACAAGGTCTTTTCCAAGGTCGGGTTCCTGTACATTACTCAATGCCTTTAGTATATCTTGTTCTGTCATGCTCAAAGTTTTTGTTAAACCAAAAATTAAAGTGGCAAAATTAACCTTTGAAGACCTTTCTTTGTTGATATTTCATTTTACCAAACCGGGTATTTTTGAACCGGTACGCTTACTATGAAGCATTTATACACTTTGTTCCTTTTTTTGCTCATGTATTTTGGTGCACGCGCACAGGGTGCAGTTGAGTATCAGGATTCAGTGGTGCAATTGTATGGAGTTGTCATGACTGCCGACAGTCTCGTTGGGCTTGATGGGGTAAGCATAGTGGTAAAGGGAAAAGGCCGGGGTACCATTACCAACCGTCAGGGGGTATTCAGCATTGCGGTCCTCAAGGGAGATGAAATTGAATTTTCCTATATAGGCTATGAAACAAGCCGTGCCGTAATACCCCGCAACCTGAAAGGAAACGAATTTGAAGTGATAAAGCTGCTCGTTGCAGACTATAATTACCTGCCGGCAACCATTATACGTGCACGCCCTTCAAGGCCGCAATTTGAGCGGGATTTCGTAAACATGAGTATTCCTGCCGATGAATATGAAATTGCCCGCCAAAACCTTGAAGAAAATAAACGGCTCGCCTTAATGAAGACCTTACCCTCCGACGGACGTGAGGCGGTAAACTACAGCTTGCGTAATCAGGCAAACCGGGCGGTTTATTCCGGTCAGGTACCACCTATGGGCATTCTGAATCCTGCATCCTGGCAGCAATTCATTCAGTCGTGGAAACGAGGTGATTTTAAGAAAAAATAGTTCCCTCTTTTATCCGAATTTTGCAGCCTAAAATCAACGATTGTATGCTTTCAATTAAAAAGGTAGCCGTTATTGGGGCAGGCACCATGGGAAATGGTATCGCACATGTTTTTGCACAACATGGATTTAAAGTTCATTTGATAGATGTTAGTGAACCACAGCTTTCAAAAGCGGTTGCCAATATTTCAAAAAATCTTGACCGCCAGATCGCAAAGGGTGTATTGGATGCTTCTCAAAAGGAAAACACCCTTGCAAATATTACCACGCAAACCAGCATTGCAGCCGGTACCGGAGATGTTGACCTCGTAGTGGAAGCTGCCACTGAAAATGTTGAGCTCAAACTGAAGATATTTAAGGAACTTGGCGAAGTAGCTCCTTCCAATTGCATCCTTGCCACCAATACGTCCTCTATTTCCATTACCAAAATAGCAGCGGTAACAGGCCGTCCCGAAAAAGTAATCGGGATGCACTTTATGAATCCTGTTCCGGTTATGAAACTCGTTGAAATTATTAACGGCTACGCAACGGAAAAAGGCATAACGGACACCATTGTAGAACTCAGTAAATCGTTGGGTAAGGTCCCTTGTGTGGTAAACGATTATCCGGGTTTTGTAGCCAACCGGATCCTGATGCCGATGATCAACGAAGCTATTTACAGCCTGTATGAAGGTGTGGCAGGGGTTGAAGAAATTGATACGGTTATGAAACTCGGTATGGCGCATCCCATGGGGCCATTGCAGCTAGCCGATTTCATTGGACTTGATGTTTGCCTGAGCATATTGCGTGTATTGCATGATGGGTTCGGCAATCCCAAATATGCCCCCTGTCCATTGCTCGTCAATATGGTTACTGCAGGAAAACTCGGGGTAAAAAGCGGTGAAGGGTTTTATGCTTACACCTCCGGCAGCAAAGAATTGACCGTTGCATATAAGCGCTAATTTTTATTCTGAAACAGCTTTCAGCCCGGCTATAGAACCAATCAGGGTGAAAAGGAAAAACATTCGCCAAAAAGTGGCCGGTTCTTTGAAAAAAACAATTCCAAGAACCGCCGTCCCCACTGCACCAATTCCGGTCCATACGGCATACGCGGTTCCAATCGGTAAGGTTTGAGTGGCCTTTACAAGCAATGCCATGCTGATAAGCAGGGTAACCACAAAGCCCGCATACCATCCAATCATTGCAGTACCGGTAGTTTCTTTCGCCTTGCCAAGACAAAAAGCAAATGCTGTTTCAAATAAACCGGCAATGACCAATAGTATCCAGTTCATAAGAGAAATGATTTTTTGAATCAGGAATGAAAAGGAAATATCCCTTAGGATCATTATAAAAAATAAACCTGCCCATTATTTCAGGACAGGTTTATTTTTATAGTATTACTAACCCTTAATTAGCTGATGGTTCCTCTTCATTTCCTTCTGTGATATCTACGCTTGCAACAGGCTCAGTGTGAGATATTACGAAACTTATTTTCCCTTCCGCTTTGTCAAGATTGGCTGTCAAAACATCTCCGTTCTTAATGTTCAGATTGAGTATTTCTTCAGCAAGGGGATCTTCAAGATATTTTTGGATGGCCCTGTGCAAAGGACGTGCCCCAAACTGACTGTCGTATCCTTTTTCTGCAAGGAATTCCTTAACCTCTTCCGATAATTCAAGACTGAAGCCAAGACTATTAAGCCTTTTGAGTACTCCCTTCATCAGTATATCGATGATCCTGAAGATATGGTCCTTGGTAAGACTGTTAAATACGATCACATCATCAATACGGTTAAGGAATTCAGGACTGAAGGTTCTTTTTAGCGCCTTCTCAATGACGGCCTTGTTATTCTCATCGGCATGTTGCATCCTTGCAGCGGTTGCAAACCCTACTCCATCACCAAAATCTTTCAACTGCCGTACACCGATGTTCGATGTCATGATGATGAGCGTGTTCTTAAAATCGATTTTCCGTCCCAGACCATCGGTCAACTGTCCGTCATCAAGCACCTGCAATAAAATATTGTAAATATCGGGGTGCGCCTTTTCAATTTCATCAAGCAGTATCACGGAATATGGCTTACGGCGTACCTTTTCGGTAAGCTGACCACCTTCTTCGTAGCCAACATAACCCGGAGGCGCTCCAATCAGCCTGCTTACGGTAAATTTTTCCATGTATTCACTCATATCAATTCTAATGAGTGAATCCTCACTGTCGAACATATACCGTGCAAGCGAACGGGCAAGTTCTGTTTTACCAACACCGGTTGGCCCAAGGAAAATAAATGTACCGATAGGTTTCTTCGGATCTTTTAATCCCACCCGGTTACGCTGAATGGCTTTGACCACTTTGGTAATGGCCTCATCCTGACCAATTACCATGCCTTGCATATCCTCGGCCATACGGCGAAGCTTTTCGGTTTCGGCCTGAACCATCCGCTTTACAGGGATTCCTGTCATCATGCTGACAACTTCTGCAATATGCTCTTCGTCAATGGGGTACCGTTTGTGTTTGCTTTCTTCCTCCCAGCTACGCTTGGCTGATTCAAGCTCTTCACCCAAACGCTTTTCGGTATCGCGCAATGCAGCGGCTTCTTCAAATCGCTGGCTTTTTACTACTTTATTCTTTTCAGACTTAATGGCCTCAATCTTCTTCTCAAGCTCGAGGATGTTTTCGGGAACATTAATATTCTTAAGGTGCACACGCGCACCAACTTCATCAAGTACATCAATGGCCTTATCAGGTAAAAGCCTGTCCGTCATGTAACGGTCACTCAGCTTCACACAGGCATCAATGGCATCCTGAGAATAGGAAACATGATGATAATCCTCGTATTTGCTTTTAATATTGTTTAATATCTGAATGGTTTCTTCAACCGAAGGCTGCTCAACCATTACTTTCTGAAAACGACGGTCAAGTGCTCCGTCTTTTTCAATGTACATGCGATACTCATCGAGGGTGCTTGCACCAATGCATTGCAGTTCACCACGGGCAAGGGCCGGTTTAAAGATATTGCTTGCGTCAAGCGAACCGCTTGCCCCCCCTGCACCAACGATTGTATGAATTTCATCAATAAACAAAATCACATCGCGGTTTTTTTCCAATTCGTTCATGATGGCTTTCATCCTTTCTTCGAATTGTCCGCGGTATTTAGTCCCTGCAACAAGGGCTGCAAGATCGAGGCTGATAACACGTTTATCGAACAAAACCCTGCTAACCTTGCGTTGAACAATCCTGAGGGCAAGGCCTTCTACAATGGCTGTTTTACCAACTCCGGGTTCACCTATCAGGATGGGATTATTTTTCTTGCGGCGCGACAATATCTGCGAAACCCTTTCTATTTCCTGCTCACGCCCCACAATCGGATCAAGGCTTCCCGCCTCGGCAAGTTTGGTAATATCCCTTCCGAAATTATCCAGAACAGGTGTTTTACTTTTCTGATTTCCTTGCTGACCTCTCTGACCACCCTGCTTTTGGCCCCCGCCGCCATAGTTGCCACGGCTACCGCGTTCGTCCTCAAAGTCATCGTCATTATCATCAGTGTAGCTCGATTGGGTTTCTTTGGTTTCGCTGCTGCGCACCATGCCTAATTCATTCCTGAACGTATCATAATCCACATCGTATTGCAACAGGATTTGTGTTGCAAGATTCTCGCGGTTTTTTAAAATGCTGAGCATCAGGTGTTCGCTTTCCACAAGAGGGCTCTTCAGGGCTTTGGCTTCAAGAACCGTAACCCTGATAACTTTCTCTGCCTGTTTGGTTAAGGGAAGGCTATTAATATTGGCAATATTCTTGCCTGTTTTATCCCGCACAGCCAATTCCACCTCCTTTCTCAAATCATAAAGGTCAACATTGAAATGCCTGAGAATACGGATAGCCGTGTTCTCACCATCTCTTATCAACCCAAGCAATAAATGCTCTGTCCCGATAAAATCATTCCCCAACCGGAGGGCTTCCTCCCTGCTGTACGAAATGATTTCCTTTACCTGTGCTGAAAAATTATTATCCATAGAGCGATTTTAAGTCGTTTGTACAATATTAGAAATTAATTTCGGACTAACCATAGTTTGCGTAATGCACAAATGTGAATACCTTATAAAAACACATTGTTTAAAATTTCCTAACCTCGTATCAGATTCCATAAAAATACTTTTGCATAAGGTACGTACATTGTTCACCTGAAGTTTTAATCCTGCATAATGAATGTCAAAATCGATACCAAAGAAAAATTCAGGGAAATTCACCTGTTGGAACCGGAACTATCTGCTAATATGACAGATGATCTGGTAAAATTGTTAAACCATGTCAGAAATGAACCACCGGTCAATATTGTTTTAAGCATTAAAGACTGCCGGAAAATGGATGTAGAATTTGGAGAAGTCCTAACCGGTGAACAAACCCGGTTTTATGATGCAGGTGCAAGCTTTGTGATCTGTGAAATGGATACGGGTGTTGAAGAATCCCTGGAGGAAGCAGGAATCCTTGAAACGATGAATGTAGCCCCCACACTGAGTGAAGCGTGGGATATTGTACAAATGGAAGAAATTGAACGTGAACTCCTAAATGACTGGGAATAAACCGGTTACACCGGTACCTTGCAGCGTTTTAATAAAAAGCGTTGTCCTTATTTTTCCAACAAATCATCCATACCTTGTTTGGACTAACCATCCTTGGCAACAATTCCGCTGTCCCGGCTTTTGGCCGACATCCAACTTCGCAGGCAGTTTCCTACGAAGATCAGGTCTTTTTGGTTGATTGCGGGGAGGGGACACAATTACAGCTTGCACGCTATAAAATAAAGCGTAATAAGATTAACCACATTTTTATCAGCCATCTGCATGGTGACCACTACTTTGGCCTTATTGGCCTGCTTACCTCACTCGGCTTAATGGGCAGGGAACATGACCTGACCGTGTACGGCCCATCATTATTGGAGAACATCATAATGATGCAGCTTGAAGCAGCGGGAACACAATTAAAATTCAAACTGAATTTTGTGAAATTGACGGAGGGGGGCATGATATTTTCGGGAACCAAAATGGAAGTTTTATGTTTTCCGGTAAAGCATCGGATTCCCTGTTTCGGATTTGTTTTCAGGGAAAAAAAGCTCCCAAGGAAACTATTGCCTGAGGAAGCTAAAAGGCTTGAAATCCCTGCAAATTTTTTCCACCATCTTCAGTTGGGCGAAGATTATCATTCTCCCGGGGGTATTCTTATTAAAAATGAACGGGTAACCACGGCCAATACTCCGGGCCGGATTTATGCATATTCTGCGGATACTATTTACGATGAAAGCCTTTCTTCCATCTTCGCCAATGCCAATCTTCTGTACCACGAATCAACCTACCTGCACGAAATGGAAGACAGGGCCCGGGAAAGATTTCACACAACAGCAAGACAGGCAGCAGCAATTGCAGCAAAATCCGGCGTAAAAAAATTGCTGCTTGGTCATTTCAGCAGCAAATACGAAACCCTTGATCCCTTTTTGCATGAAGCAACTGCATTTTTTCCCAATACAGACCTGGCAATAGAAGGGGTAACTTACCGGATCATCTAAATGCTCATCTGTTTACAAAAGCCCTGACTTTCTCCTGGATTGAAGCACTTAAAGGAACAAGCGGGAGCCTGAGAACATTCTCAATCAAACCCATTTCAGTAAGGAATGCCTTTACCCCTGCAGGATTGTTTTCTGCAAACAACAGATCCATTCCGTCGAGGAGTTTATGCTGAAAATGGTTGGCCTCTTTGAAATTACCTTCGAGGGCATAATGCACAAGCCTTGTAAAATCAGCCGCAAAACAATTGGCAGCAACACTGATTACCCCGTTGAAACCACAGGCAATCAACGGCAGCGTGATATGGTCATCACCACTCAGCAGAAGAAATCCTTCAGGCCTGTCCTTGCATAAATGCAGGCATTGTTCCATATTGCCGCTCGCCTCTTTGGTTCCAATGATGTTTTTGAAATCTGCAGCAAGGCGGAAGGTTGTTGCCGGGGTAATGTTGCTTGATGTCCTTCCGGGAACATTATAAAGAATGATATCCTTTTCAGTACTCTGTGCAATGGCAGCATAATGCTGATATATGCCTTCCTGAGAAGGTTTGTTGTAGTAAGGGCTGACACTTAAAATGGCTGCAGCCTTTTCAATAGGCCAGGTTTTTATATTATCAATTACCTCAGCAGTGTTATTTCCTCCAATACCCACTACCACGGGAACGCGTCCGTTCACTTTTTCAATGGTATGTTCAAGAATCTGAAGCTTTTCCGATTTTGATAATGTGGCGGTTTCACCGGTGGTTCCAAGGGTAACCACATAATTTACCTTACTTTTTATGACATAATCAAGAAGGCGGTCGAGTGCTTGATAGTCTACCGATAAATCGGCTTTGAAGGGAGTAACCAATGCTACACCTACTCCCGAAAGCTTTGCCATGTTCCGTTTTTAATTTGAATGAAAATTTAAAATGCTTCTTTATTTAGTTTTCGGGTAATTCATCGAAAAAGCCCATGTTGCCGAACTTAACAATACGCTGACGAATTCGTTCTTCAGGGGATATTTTTTTCAACTCCTCAATTAAAGGCAAAATGTGGGTCTTTAATAGCTGAGCAGCTTCATCGTAATCCCAGTGCGCGCCACCCAAAGGTTCAGGAACCACTCCGTCTACGAGTCCGAATTTGAGCATATGATCACTTGTGAGTTTCAACTGCTCGGCTGCAACTTCTTTTTTATCCCAACTGCGCCAAAGGATCGAACTGCAACTTTCAGGACTGATAACGGTGTACCATGTATTTTCAAGCATGAGCACCCTGTCGCCAACTCCAATACCAAGTGCGCCACCACTTGCACCTTCACCAATAACGACACAAATAGTGGGCACTTTTAATCTCAGCATTTCATAAATATTGCGTGCAATTGCCTCACCCTGACCACGCTCTTCTGCTTCAATGCCCGGAAATGCACCCGGGGTATCCAAAAGGGTTACAACAGGAATATCAAACTTTTCAGCAAGCCTCATCAGCCTGAGTGCCTTCCGGTAACCTTCAGGATTTGCCATTCCAAAGTTGCGCTCCTGCCTCATTTTTGTATTGATCCCTTTTTGCTGACCAATGATCATGATGGTCTGATCACCGAGTTTTGCAAGCCCTCCAACCATTGCCTTGTCATCGCGAACATTCCGGTCACCATGCAGTTCAATGAAATCGGTACACATTTTGGTAATGTACTTCAGGGTATAAGGCCGGTCGGGATGCCGGCTGAGTTGAACCTTTTGCCAGCTTGTAAGGTGTTCTGTTATTTCCCTGCGCTTTTCCAGAATATTGTCCTGCAATTGGGAAATGATGGCATTATAGTCAACCTTATTATTTTTTTCAGATGCCTTTTTGGCAACCTCTATTTGTTCGTATAATTCTTTGATGGGTGTTTCAAAATCGAGAAACTGCCTGTTTGGATATGATGGCATGCCTGTTGCTTTTAAGTAAACAATGTAATACACTCACCCTACAGGGGCGGGGATGCAAATGTAGCACATACCAATATGTGTTCAACAGGCCAAACCGTAAAAATTATTACCGGTTCCTTAACCAGGGCTCCGGATTAATGGTCGAGGTTTCGGTATCGAGTTGCAGGGTCACTTCTCCAACCCCTTCATCATTTACCCCCGCCATGCCAATTACCTGACCTGCGGTAACCATTTGCCCTTTTGAAACCTTTGCACCACTCAAGTTTCCGTAGGTAGTAAAGTATTTTCCGTGCCTCACCATAACAAGTTGCTTTCCGCCAACATTAAAAACAGACCTTACTTCTCCGTCAAAAATGGCTTTAACGGGCGCACCCACCGAAGTTTCGATCGACAATCCGTCGCTTGGTACAGAAACCGTTTTTGTTTTTCCCGGGATTTTATTGATGCCATAATGAAGGGTAATGACGCCTTTATCCACCGGCCATGGCAATCT
>JALOMX010000049.1 GCA_025455245.1 Chitinophagaceae bacterium | reverse complement strand
TTTACTACCCTTCTGGATTTTAGCCGCTTCCATCAGCTGTACAGCCGCAGGTGCAGTTTTAATTACGAAGTCGAATGATTTGTCATTGTAAACAGTGATGAGTACGGGGAGTACTTTGCCCATCTTGTCTTGTGTGCGGGCGTTGAACTGCTTACAGAATTCCATGATGTTCAGGCCTTTGGAACCGAGGGCCGGTCCGATGGGGGGAGCAGGATTCGCCTGGCCGCCCTTCACCTGAAGCTTCACATAACCTGTGATCTCTTTTGCCATTTTTAAAATGTTTTTGGTATTAACGTCCTCACCGTCGCCCGAAATTCAATATGAATCCGAGCCGTTCAGACTCCCAAACTTCCCTGAGGTAAGTCAGGTTCCATTGCCAAAACGTACGTTTCAGCTAAAAAAGAACTTTTTGGGGCTGCAAAAGTAGTAGAAAATGATTAATTAAAAAATAAAAATTCCAAATAATCAAACCTGCTTGCCGGCAGGCCGATCCCAAATTCCAAAACCCGGAACACCAAACCTTAAATAACAAACAATGAATAACAAATAACAAAAGTTGGGGTTTAAAAAGTGCAATGAAGGTACATAAACCATAAACCCGGAACCCGGAACCTCAAACATCAAACTTCAAACTTCAAACAAAAATTGCGAATTCCTGACCATAATCATACACCACCCCGTAAACATTTGGTACCTTTAAAACGTGGTGAAATTTTTATGTCATTTTTAAAATTTATGTCATGAAACCAATGATTCTTGCCCCCATAGATTTTTCTGCCGTTTCAATAAATGCAGCAAGATATGCCGCAGCACTTGCCCATGAGATTGACGGAAACCTGACCTTGTTGCATACTGTGCAAATGCCCGTGCTGTATGGCGAAGTACCCATGCCCATCGGCAATTACGAGAATGCAGCCGATGAGGCACATGAGCAAATGCGCAACCTCGTCCTGAAAATGAATAAGGAATACAACGACACCTTATATATCCATTACGAAATCAAATCAGGAAGCCCTGTATACGAAATTGCCCGATGGGCCGAGAAGTATCATCCGCTCCTCATTGTTTTGGGCACCCGCGGCCTGGGTAGTTTTGAACGGTTTTTATTGGGTAGTGTTACCCTCAGCCTGATCAAGGAAAGCCCGGTTCCTGTTCTTGTTATTCCGGAAAACACAGCATTTTCACCCGTTAAAAAATTGGGTTTCGCCACCGACCTTCATGAAGTGGTTCAGGAAACACCTGACTCGGTCATTAAAGAATTTGCTTCACTGCTTCATGCAGAATTGCATATCATCCACAACGATCCAAACTACCACGAATACGAGCCTGAATATATGGAAGAAGGCATGTTGCTTGATACCATGTTTGTAAAGGAAAGGCCAAGTTTTCACTTTACACACAATGAAATGACTGAAGAAGGAATCATACGGTTTGCAAAAGAAAACAAACTTGACTGGCTGATGATCATGCCCAAAAAGCATGGATTCTTTGAAGAATTGTTTGGCCATCAGCATACCCGTGAATTTGTGCTGCATGCCGAAATGCCCGTCCTCGTGATACCACCCGGGTATTGATCATCGCTTTGAAACCTGATGGTACACAAGCAGCCCCCATCCGATAATAAAGGCAAGGCCTCCGATGGGGGTAATGGGTCCGATCCAGCTTAATTCACTGTTGGTAAGTTTGCCTAAGGTGATTAAATAAAGCGAACCGCTGAAAAGAAATATGCCGATAATAAAGCTCAAAGCTGCGTTGGCTATATTTTTCGATGGTTTGCTTTTCAGTAAAATGCCTGTCAGAATCAAGGCAAGCCCATGATACATCTGGTATTGCACAGCCGTTTTAAATACTTCAATGGCAGGGGGCTCTAGCCTTTCGGTCAGTGCATGTGCACCAAATGCCCCTAAAATAACTGCCACTCCCGACATGGCAGTTCCCCAGATTGTTGGTCTTAATCTCATAAAGCCCCAAATTTAGGGTGCGGGAGGATATGCTGATAATGCTTCAATGTTTCTAAGGAAAATACTTTCATCAGGAACTTCTTCAAAGCTCAGGTGTGCCCTCTCATAAAATGGCCTTCGTTCCTGCAAAAAACCGAGGATCATATTTTCCAGTTCGGTTATGGTTTGGGCCTTTGCTACCAATGGCCTGTGATCCCTTTCCTTCCATAGCCTGCGGGTAAGTACTGTAAGGGGTGTATTTAACCAGATAACAAAACCATTTTGCAACATAAAGTCCATGTTGTGGTGGTAACATGGAAGACCGCCACCACAGGAAATGATGGAAGAAAGGGGCCAGGTTGTGTCCTGCAATAATTTTCTTTCCATTTCCCGGAAGCGCTCCTGACCCTTTGGTCCGGCGAAAATCTCGGAAATGGTTTGCCCTGCAGCTTCCTCGATCATAAAATCAGTGTCAAAAACCGGAACGCCGAAATGTTCTCCAAGCCTTTTTGCCCAATAGCTTTTACCGCACCCCATGATTCCTATCAGAAATATTGGTTTTGCAGGTATTTGCATAAAAAAAATGTTGATGCAAATTTAACTATATTCCTTCGGGCTAAAACTAGCTGAAAACAGCATACCCGTAACCGCCGGAAGTGCTGAATCGGGTACCCCTTTGCCTAAAAAGATCCGAAGGCAGGTAAATAACCAATCGGAATTCTCGATTTTTTTCTAAACGCCCCGCCGGCGTGAAAGCATGTTACTGAAAGAAATGATTATGGCAAATAACCGGGGCGGTGAAATGACCTTAATGGTGCCCCTTAAAAGAAAAAGGCTGAAACCCTTATCCGACAAGTGTTTCAGCCCTTCTGATGTGATCCGGCTGGGACTCGAACCCAGGGCCCATACATTAAAAGTGTATTGCTCTACCAACTGAGCTACCAGATCTCCTGACCTAAAAAACAAAGGTTATTCGTTTTTTGGGAGTGCAAAAATAGGAGGTTGAAACTTTTTACCCAAAATTTTTCTGAACCTAATTTCTTAACTTTATGTTGGAAACTTTTACAACCCTTAATTGGCGCGGGTTTCAGACCTTTGCAAAAATCAAAAAAAGGGTTGCGATGGACTATTTCAAGGATAAAGTTGCGGTGGTTACAGGGGGAAGTGAGGGTATCGGGAAAGCCCTTGTTGAACAATTACTTGCCTTAGGTTGCAAAGTAGCCACCTGTGGCAGGAATTCTGACAAACTGTATCAACTGCAGATTTTGCACCCCGACAAGCCTCTACATACACTTGTGGCCGATGTGAGCAATGAAAATGATTGCCGGCAGTTAATTGAAAGTACCATAAAAATTTATGGTGGCATTGATATTTTAATCAATAATGCCGGTTTAAGTATGCGCGGCCTTTTTAATGATACTGCTATAGATACTTTTCAGCGGCTGATGAATGTAAATTTCTGGGGAGCTTTATATTGTACCAAATATGCCCTTCCTTCTATTATCGGGCGCAGGGGTGATGTAATAGGCGTATCAAGCATAGCCGGCTACAGGGGCTTACCCGGTCGCAGCGGCTATAGTGCAAGCAAATACGCCTTACAGGGTTGGCTTGAAGCGCTCAGAACAGAGTTGCTGAATACCGGTGTTAATGTTATGTGGGTTTGTCCCGGATTTACGGCAAGTAATATTCGGTTTGCCGCACTCGATAAAGATGCAAAACCACATGGCGACACAAGTATGGATGAAGGAAAAATGATGAGTGCCGAAGAATGTGCCCAACATATCCTGAAGTCAGTTTCCAACAGGCAGCGCACCCTTGTGCTCACTTTTCAGGGAAAATTAACCATTTGGCTCAATAAGCTTTTTCCTTCGTTGGCAGACCGGCAGGTTCATAAATTCTTTTTTAAAAACGGGGAATTGGTAAAGTAGCCCCTTTTTTAAAAGCAATTGCAAATACCTGTGTATTTTAGCCGCTGCACTTACCAACCCGGTGGCAATAGTTACGTTAACATCCGATTTTGGCAGCAAGGATTACCTTGCAGGCGCTTTCAAAGGCAGGCTTATGCAACGGCTTGCGGATTGCCGCATAGTTGATATCACCCACGAAGTGGAACCCTTTAACTTTGCGGAGGCTGCTTACATTATTCAAAACAGCGTGTTCCACTACCCTGCTCACTCCTACCATTTATTGCTTGTCAATCTTTTTGATACCACCCAATCACTACCCATATTGGCTTTTCATCAAGGACTTTATTTTGGTGCGCCCGACAATGGCTTACTGCCTATGGTATTGGGTGGGCAACCCGAAATGGCCATCAGGCTGCCTATCCATAAAGCGGTGCAGTACAATACACTTTCATGGGCCGATGTTTGGGCAGATGCGTTTTATAAGATAGAAAAGGGTGAGTCATTGCATTTGATTGGAGAGGAACCTGATGCATTGGTGGAAAAATTTAGTCTTCAGGCAAACTACGGACCGGATCACATTGATGGCAGGATAATTTTTATAGACAGGTTTGAGAATGTGATCGTAAATATTACCCGTGATGATTTTGAAAGGGTCGGAAAAGGAAGGCCATTCACCATTACATTCAAAAGCAAGGACCACATTACAAAAATAAATGAAGGATACCCACAGGTGATTGAAGGCAATAAACTTGCGTTTTTTAATTCGGCAGGTTATCTTGAAATTGCAGTCAATAAAGGAAACGCAGCGGGGCTGTTTGGATTGAAAGCATTCAGCGACCTTGCAAATCCCGACTTTATCAAGTCGCGTATGTTTTACCAAACGGTCCGTATTTTATTCGGTTAAATTTTTTTAAGCCATGACTACTCCACTGACAAGGGTTGTAAAACTTACCCTCGCTTCGGAACACATTGATGATTTCAAGCAAATATGGACCGGCCATAAAGCTGCCATTGCAGGTATGGAAGGTTGTATCAGCCTGCAGGCTTATCAGGACCACAAAGAGCCTAACATATTTTTTACCATCAGCCAATGGGAAAGTGAACACTATCTTGACAATTACCGGTATAGTGAATTCTTCAAAAAACTTTGGTCCACGGTAAGACCCATGTTTACGGCAAAAGCCATGGCTCATTCACTGACAAGGCTCTGAAATACGACGGCATGAAACCAATTAAGAAAATTCTTTATCCGATTTACCTTCCTTATTGCTATTTAACCTTTATAGCAGGTTTGCTTGTTGTTTTTCCTTTTGTACTCATAGCCACAATGCTTGGTCAACCTGTTGCAGGCAATTTGGTGGTTAAACTTAGCAGGGCATGGAGCGATTCGTGGATATTTCTGATTGGGGTAAGGCATAAAAATATTGTGGAAAGCCCTATTGATAAAAACAGGCATTATGTATTCGTGGCCAATCATATTTCCTATATCGACATCCCGCTTATTTTTCAGGGGATCCGGAAAAATTCGTTCAGGGTATTGGGCAAAAAGGAAATGGGTAAGATCCCCGTTTTTGGAACCCTTTACAAACTGGCAGTTGTATTGATTGACAGGTCAAATCCTCAAAGCAGGGCCAACAGTATAAAAGAACTTCAAAAAGTACTTGACCAGAATATTTCCATTTTTATTTTTCCTGAAGGCACCTTTAATGAAACAGGGCAGCCGCTCAAATCATTTTACGATGGCGCATTCAGGCTTGCCATTGAAATGCAAACACCGGTCAAACCGATCGTTTTCCTCGATGCCGTAAAAAGGATGCATCATAAAAGTATTTTTTCTATAACCCCGGGAAAATCAAGGGCGGTTCACCTTCCTGAAATTCCTGTTGAAGGGCTTACCATGAATGATGTTGCTTCCCTGAAAAAGACGACCTTCGACCTGATGGAAGAATGCATTAAAAAATATGGCGGACATTACCAATGAATGAACCTCAAACACATTCCCTTTTTGAACCATCGGATTGGTTTGCTGATGTTATCATTCCTTTATACCTGCCCAAAACCCTTACCTGGAGTGTCCCTCCCGATCTGAAGGAATCTGTAAAAACCGGATGCAGGGTTGAAGTGCAGGTGGGGAAACAAAAAAGGTATGCTGGTATTGTAATACGACTCCATCAAACCGCCCCCGTTGGTTTTAGCCCCAAACCCATCATACAGGTCCTGGATGAACATCCGATAGTTACAGAAGAACAACTGAAACTATGGACATGGATTGCTCAATATTACATGTGCAGCGAAGGAGAAGTGATGCTTGCGGCTTTGCCAACACATCTCAAGCTTTCCAGCGAAACCATACTTCAGTTTAATGAAGGACATGGTATTGATCCCTCTGAACTGTCAGACAGAGAATATGTTGTTGCCGAGGCTCTTGAAGTAAAGCAGGAACTGAAGATGGGCGAAGTTCAAAAACTACTGGATACTCCCCATGTAATGCCCGTGGTTAAAAGGTTGATTGAAAAAAGGATTTGTACGGCATGGGAAACTATGCAGGATAAATACAAAGAAAAAACCGAAATTTTTATACGGCTTAATCCCATATATAATAATGAAGCTGAACTTGAAACACTGGTAAATGAATGGAAAAAAGCCCCCAGGCAGCTCGATCTGTTACTGGCTTACCTTCATTTCAGCAGAACGGAAGGCGAGGTAACGAGGTCCGGCTTGCTGAAGAAAGCCAATGTAACAAGCGCTGTTCTTGACGGCCTTATCCGTAAAAACATTCTGGAACAGGAAGTAAGGAGTATTGACAGACTTCCGGTATTACCGAAGCAAATAGACCTGAATTTTACTTTATCGCCCGGACAACAAAAAGCGCTAGATGAAGTAAGATCAGCTTTTGATAAACATACGGTTTGCCTGTTGCATGGGGTGACAGGCAGCGGTAAAACCCAACTTTACCTCGAAATAATTGCAGAAGAAATCCGCAAAGGGAAGCAATGCCTTTTTTTATTGCCTGAAATAGCCCTGACCACGCAGATCATACGAAAACTCCGGCAGCATCTTGGAGGCTTTGCAGCCGTTTACCACAGCAAATTTAATCCAAACGAACGGGTTGAATTGTGGAACAAGGTACGTAATGGCGAAGTACAGGTGGTGCTTGGTTCGAGATCAGCCTTGTTTCTTCCCTTCAAAGATCTTTCCCTTGTAGTGGTTGATGAAGAACATGATCCATCTTACAAGCAACAGGAGCCCCCACCCCGCTATCATGCACGTGATGCTGCAATTTATTTTGCAGTGCAGGTAGGTGCAAAAGTTTTATTGGGTAGCGCTACACCATCTGTTGAAAGCTATTATAATGCGCAACAGAATAAATATGGCCTTGTTGAAATACCGGAACGGTTTGGAGATGTTGAACTGCCGGCCATTGAGCTTGTTGACATGAAAAGTATTCCTCCGAAAGAACGCAAAGGAATGATTATAACCCCTGTATTGCTTCAGGCCATTCAGGACACCCTCAAAGGAGGAAAACAGATAATCGTTTTTCAAAACAGGCGTGGTTATACCCCCTATCAGGTATGCGGTACCTGTGGTTGGATTCCTAAGTGTCAGCAGTGCGATGTAAGCCTCACTTATCACAAAAGTACTCATAGGTTGCAATGCCATTATTGCGGCACATCTTACCCGCTTGTAAAAACCTGCGCACAATGCGGGCATCAAAACTTTTTGCAAAGAAGCTTTGGAACCGAACAATTGCAGGAAGCCCTTGAAAATTTACTGCCTGATGTAACTGTTGCAAGAATGGATACTGACAGTGTGAGGGGAAAACATTCGCACGACAACCTGATCAAACAGTTTGAAGAGCAAAAAATCGATATCCTTGCAGGCACTCAAATGGTTGTAAAAGGGCTTGACTTTGACCACGTAGGTCTTGTAGGCATTCCTGATGCTGATGGCATTTTACACTTTGCCGATTTCAGGGTAAATGAACGTGCATTTCAATTGATAGAACAGGTAAGCGGCAGGGCCGGCAGGAAAGGACAAACCGGAAGGGTAATCATACAACTGAACGACACTCAACACCCGCTCCTGCCATTACTGATGGCACATGATTATAAATCCTTTTACAACAATGAAATCAAAAGCAGGAAAGAGTTTTTTTATCCGCCTTTTAGCAGACTGATCCTTTTGCAGGCAAAACACAAAGACAAACCTACCTGCCACAGGGCAATTGAATTTTTGGTAAGTTATCTTAACCGTAAATACAGCGGACATATAAACGGCCCATCAGAACCGGCCATCAGTCGCGTTCGAAATTTGTATATTATGGAATGCCTCCTTAAACTTCCTCCCAATAATCAGTTTCTTGCCCAGTGTAAATCCTACATCAGGTCTGCTGTCACCGAAATGCTATCAATAGAAGAATTTAAATCCGTATGGATCAGTGCGGATGTTGACACCTTATAAAAAATGGAAATTAAATATAATATATCATTAAAGCCTTACAATACATTCGGCATAGATGCTGAAGCAAAAGCTTTTGTTTCTATTGCAGCGGAAGACAGTTTGACAGAGGCTGTTTCCCTAATTCCTGAAAAGGAGCCATTACTTGTTCTTGGCGGAGGCAGCAACGTCCTTTTTACCAGACATTTCAATGGATGGGTATTAAAAAATGAGATACCCGGTATTGAAGTAAAAAAAGAAAACGAAAATAATATTTGGGTAGAAGCCGGCGCAGGGGTCAACTGGCACCAGTTTGTTTTATACTGTATCGAAAAAGGTTGGGCGGGTCTTGAAAACCTCTCTTTGATTCCTGGTTGCGTAGGGGCTTCACCTATGCAAAATATCGGGGCATACGGAGTGGAAATAAAAGATGTATTTGAATACCTTGAAGCATACAGTTTGCATGAAAAAACTTTTGTAACCTTTTCGGCAACCGATTGCAAATTCGGTTACAGGGAAAGTGTTTTTAAAAAGGAACTCAAAAACAGGTTTGTTATAACAAGGGTCTGCTTCAGGCTTTCAAAAAAGCCATTTTTCCATACTACTTATGGATCCATTCAGCAGGAACTTGAAACAATGGGTGTAACAGAGCTTACCATAAAAGCCATCAGCGATGCGGTGATTCGAATCAGGCAGGGCAAACTGCCGGACCCTGCGGTTACGGGCAATGCAGGCAGTTTCTTCAAAAACCCGGAAATTGATACAAACCATTATCTGGAATTAAAATATCGATATCCGGAGTTGCCGGGTTATCCTGCATCAATGGGACGGACTAAAGTACCGGCGGGGTGGCTGATTGAAAAAGCAGGCTGGAAAGGCTACCGTGAAGGTGACGCCGGTGTTCATGACAGGCAGGCGCTTGTACTCGTTAATTACGGACAGGCCAACGGGGAACAGATTTATGCAATATCGGAAAAGATAATGAATTCGGTTCTGGAAAAATTTGGGGTTGAACTAGAAAGGGAAGTCAATATTTACTGACTTCCCTTTCCATCACATCACTTATTAAACTATGGCCACAATTGCTGAGGGTATGCCCCGTCAGCAATCAGCCTATCAATACTCGCCTTTACAATGGGTGCATCTGCCTTGTAGGTAACCCCAAACCATTGCGCATCGGTTGGAACTACTTTAATTACACAACCCGGCTCTTTTATGAAATTATCCCCAACAATCGGAATGAAAAACTCTGCCTTAGGTTTTGTACCGTTTTCAGCAATAAACTGATGAAACAGTTTTTCTGAATAGTTGAATATAGCAGGTGAAAAACACCAGAAATTCATGCTGACAGGGCTATTTGCAGGTACTTCATGTTCACCGGCTTCATCACGATAAACCACTTTCCCATCCTTCCAT
>JALOMX010000338.1 GCA_025455245.1 Chitinophagaceae bacterium | reverse complement strand
ACATAATTTTCCGGTAGCATTTCATATGGAAGAATTGCGACAAACGCAGTTAAGGTATGTAAGTCCGGTTGATTTTTTAGCAGGGCAACTTATCATGAATTTTGTTTATGCGTTCACATGGATCACAGGCCTCATTGCTTTGTGGTTTAAAAAATCATGGAAACCCTACCGATGGCTTGGTTTTACCTTTTTATTTACCATAGCCCTTCTTATGGCCGGAAGTGCAAAAGATTATTATGCATTGGGGCTGTATCCACCCATTATAGCAGTAGGTTGCCTGCAGGTGGAGAGATTTCTGCAAAACAAAAACATGGTTGTCAAATCATCTGTAATAGCATTGCCGCTCGCAGCAGGAATCTTTATACTTCCCCTCGGATTACCCATGTTCAAACCGGCAAAACTGGCTAAGTACTATGAGAAAGCAGGCTTTACAAAAGCCCTTGGTTTCAAGTGGGAAGATCAGCAAAACCACCCCTTGCCGCAGGATTTTTCAGATATGGTGGGATGGAAAGAATTGGCGGAAATGGCAGCAGATCAATACCATAAACTTCCTGATAGCGTCAAGACTTCCACCACTATTTTTTGCAGGGGTTATTATAGCGCCGGTGCCCTTAATTTTTACGGGAAAAAGCTTGGACTACCTGAGGCGCTAAGCGATAACGGCAGCTACCTGCAATGGCTTCCCGATTCATTTACATTCAAACACCTGATGCTGATTGGCCACCGGAATCCCGATGCAGATGATATCGTTTTCAACCATTTTGAAAGCCGTTCCGTCCTCGACTCTCTCTATGTTCCCTATTTCAGGGAAAATGGCATAAAAGTGTTTTTCTTCGAAAACGGCAGCGACAGTATGCGGTATTACGCCAATGAGGGAATTCGTTTGGAACGAATGAAATTCACCCGTTAAACCATTTCAAACAAGCTACTTTTGCAGCAAAATTTTTGCAGGAAAATATGGATTTGAAAACAATGATTGAGGCCGCCTGGAATGACAGGGGTTTATTGAAGCAGGATGAATATGCCGATGCCGTGCGCGCGGTAATTGAAGAAGTGGATAAGGGCAGGCTGAGAACAGCAAGCCCAACCGAAAATGGCTGGCAGGTGAACGAGTGGGTAAAACAAGCCATCCTGATGTATTTCGGTATTCAACAAATGGAAACCTATTCGCTTCCCCCGTTTGAGTTTTATGATAAAATGAAACTGAAGTCTGATTACGCCTCCATGGGCGTAAGGGCGGTACCGCATGCAGTAGCGCGTTATGGCGCTTTCCTTGGTCGAAATGTTGTAATGATGCCATCCTATGTTAACATTGGCGCTTATGTAGATGAAGGTACCATGGTAGATACCTGGGCAACTGTTGGCAGCTGTGCGCAAATAGGCAAAGGTGTACACCTGAGCGGAGGCGTTGGCATTGGTGGGGTGTTGGAACCCCTGCAGGCAAGTCCTGTAATCATTGAAGACGGTTGTTTTTTGGGCAGCCGGAGCATTGTTGTTGAAGGAGTAATTGTGGAGAAAGAAGCCGTGCTTGGTGCCAATGTAGTGCTTACAAAAAGTACTAAGATCATTGATGTAAGCGGAAGTGAACCTGTAGAATACAAAGGACGTGTTCCGGCAAGAAGTGTTGTTATTCCCGGCACCTACAATAAGCAGTTTCCCGCGGGTGAATATGGTGTAAGCTGTGCGCTCATTATTGGTCAACGCAAGGCAAGTACCGATTTGAAAACCAGTTTAAATGATGCTTTAAGGGATTTTAATGTAGCAGTGTAATTCGGGTTGTCAACCGGTAAATAATGCATATGCGTAAAAGCATGCCCCCATTTCTGGTATCGGGATTCCTGGTAACATTATTGGGGGCTGTTCTTTTATCCACCAAGGCAATCTTCGTTAAAAAAGCATTTCTGGACACCGGAATCGATGCATTAACCCTGCTGCTGTTACGGATGCTTTTTTCGCTGCCTTTCTATCTCTTTGCAGCATACTGGTCTGGGCGACATGCTAAAGTTCCCCTATCAAAAAGACAATGGATAAATATTGCCTTGCTGGGAATTACCGGATATTACGTCAGCAGTTTATTTGATTTTATAGGGTTGAAATATATTTCAGCAGGTCTTGAACGATTGATCCTTTTCATTTATCCAACGCTGGTGGTCATTATCAACCATGTTTTATATAAACAAAAAGTGAGGTCTTTTCAATGGCTCTCACTTGCACTTACCTATGCGGGTATCCTGTTGGCATTTTTGGGTGATCTGTTTTCGATGGAACAGCAAAAGGATATTTGGATAGGGAGCTTTTTTGTTGTTTTATGTGCCATAACATTTTCGGTGTATATCGTTGGATCTGGCAGATTAATTCCGAAAACCGGATCGGGGCCTTTTACGGCTTATGCCATGCTTGCCGCAACAGTGGGTGTTTTAAGTCACTATGTGATCAGGGGTAATTTTGATGTTTTTCCTTTGAGTCCTCCTTTGTGGTTTTATGGTTCAGGATTAGCACTTATAGCAACGGTCATCCCTTCATTTATGATCTCGTATGGAATGAAAACAACCGGATCGAACAACGTTGCCATCATTTTATCTATTGGCCCGGTATCCACTATTCTTCAGGCTTATTTCTTTTTGGGAGAACAAATTACCTGGATGCAGATAGCAGGAACAGCTTTGGTTGTTGCCGGGATAATCTTGGTAGGTTGGCGAAATAAAAATTAGCAGCGGTCGCGGGCATTCTCTTTTCAGTGCAATTGCGAGCAAGTGGATTGCGCTATTGCGCGATCCTAAAGGGTGGTCTTACCCAAAGCCCTTGCGACCGCTTAACAGCGGTCGCGGACATTTATCTTTTTTGGCAAAGGCGAGCAAGTGGATTGCTCTATTGCGCGATCCTAAAGGGCGGTCTTACACAAAGCCGTTGCGACCGCTTAACAGCGGTCGCGGACATTCTCTTTTCAGGGAATTAGCGAGCAAGTGGATTGCGCATTGCGCGATCCTAAAGGGTGGTCTTACCCAAAGCCTTGCGACCGCTTAACAGCGGTCGCGGGCATTTATCTTTTTTGGCAAAGGCGAGCAAGCTCGCATGCCAAAAAAGATAAATGCCCTGCCGATTTTCATCGACAGGGCATTTGTGCCCAGGACTGGATTCGAACCAGCACACCGTTGCCGGCGCTGCGACCTGAACACAGTGCGTCTA
>JALOMX010000337.1 GCA_025455245.1 Chitinophagaceae bacterium | reverse complement strand
CAAAAGCAAGACCGGCTTTTACCAGAGATTGATTGCCCGTGTGGTTATTTGGGGTGCTTTTGCAGGTTACATGCTCGCACTATCCGGCTTTTTTTTTAGTCCATTAAAATGGCCGATAGGTGGTGTCTTCAACATTGGGTTTGTTTATGCATGGATAGTGGTTTTCGTTCTGGCAATTGCCCACTTATTTATCCATAAACCAACAAGCATAGTTTTTTTGGTATTTCTTGCATTAGGCAGCATTCCCTTTTCTAATTCCTTTTCCGTCAAAACATCCGGAAGTTTTTCTGAAAAAAAAATTCAGGAAAGTATTCGCATAATGCAGTGGAACTGTGAAGATCTTGGTGGTAATTTAAGCTGGTACACAGAAGAAGTTATCGGAAGGAAACGAGCAGAGGGATTTATAAAAAAGTTTGAACCCGATATAATATGCCTGCAGGATTACAGTGAATCGAGGGGAAAGATTTACAAATCAAACAATGCCTTTCTTAAAGACACACTGGGGTATGCATATTCGGCAGATGCGCTTCAATCGGTGCAAATAAAAAAATACGGAGTCATCCGGTCAGGGCTAAAAATTGTTTCAAAATATCCCATATCCGCTCAGGGAATCATTTATTACAAAGGACTGACTTTTCCTGAGGCTATCCTCTGGGCAGATGTAACGGTCAATGAAAAGAAACTAAGGGTAGTTACTACTCATTTTCGTAGCTTTTACCTGAATGCAGATAAAGCATTTATACAATACATGCCAACGTCTCTGAAAGAGGATGCTCAGGTAATTGAAGGAAAAAATATTTTTAAAAAACTTGCATACTTCCAGAAACAACAAGCTCTTCAAGCTTCGGAACTCAGGAATTTTCTCGATTCATGCAGTGTGCCCGTTGTTTTTGCTGCCGACCTGAATTCGGTTCCATCAGGTTATTTATATAAAAAAGTGAAAGGCAAGATGATAGACGGCTTTATTGGTAACGAAACGGGGCTTGGCGCTACTTTTAATTATCTTTTGCCCAACATCCGCATCGACTATTTGATGCATGGCAAAGAAATAACACTTTTGCAATGGAAGCATTTTGAGGATGGTTTTTTCGACCATGACCATTTACTCGGAGACTATTCACTTTCATTTGCAAATTGAATAATCGTTAATTTAGCAAATGCAACCAGCATAATTGAATCATTTGAAAAAGAAGAAAAGCGGATTCAGCCTTCGTAACCTGAGCAGAGGATTTTTATCCTTCGTAAATGCCACGCTGGCAATCATATTTGTTTTATCTTGTTTTCAGCATTGGCTGCCCCCCGAGAAATTCTGGTTCATCGGATACCTGAGCATCATGTTTCCTTACCTGCTCCTATCGGTTTTTGTTTTTATGCTTTTTTGGTTTTTTTCAAAAAGGCACCGACGCTACTTCCTTATATCATTTATTGCCATGGCAATCGGATATAAGCAAATAGGGGTACTCTTTAGCATCAGGCAACATGATTTTGTTAAGCAAAAAGCTGAAGGGGATTTAAGGGTACTTACCTGGAATATCATGGGCTTTTCAGGGTTTAAACCGGGTGTAAGGGAGCGGGAGATTAATGCTGACCGCATTTTTAACCTGGTGAAAGATCTTGATCCTGATGTTATATGTTTTCAGGAATACGGACAGTTTGAAAATCCTAAACTTGGCCGAAGCTATCTCAAGCAAATGGAAAAGCTTGGATATAAGTATTATGTACTTAGCCGCGATTACAGCCGGGTGGTATACAGTTATAGCAGCGGGGTTGCCATTTTTTCCAAACTTGAAATCGTAAACAAAAAGCGGATACCTTACCGAAGTAGTGCCGAAAGCCTTCTGTTTGCTGATGTTGTGCACAATACCGATACGTTCAGGGTTTTTACCACCCACCTTCAGAGTTATCGGTTTTCAGCTTCCGAACTGGAACAATTTGAAAAATTAAAGGATACCGATAAACCTGAACTCAGGAAAAGCAAAACGCTTTTATCAAAAATGCAACGGGCTTTTCGGAACAGGGGGGCGCAGGTTGATCAGGCTATTGAACATATTGAAGAAAGCCCTCATCCACAAATAATTGGCATTGATATGAATGATGTGCCGACAAGCTATTCTTATTGGAAAATACGCGGCAATCGCTCAGACGCATTTCTTCAGAAGGGTTTTGGTATAGGCCGAACGTACATGTCGGTTTTACCTACCCTCAGGATTGATTTTATTTTTGCTCACCCCTGCTTTAAGGTTACACAAATGGCCATTCCCAACCACCATTACAGCGATCATTTACCTGTGGTAGCCGACATCCGTCGTGAAAAATGAATGTTGTACTTTCGCAGCCGTTTTTGTTTATAGTTTATTATTGGCGCAACAGGCACAAATCGCACACTAAATGTCCAGTTCACCCGCGCACTGTTATAAACTATAAAATCAAAACAACAAACAACAGAATATGAGTCTTCAACTATACAACAGCTATACCCGGAAAAAGGAAGTTTTTGAAAGCATAACACCCGGCCATGTAGGCATGTATGTGTGTGGTCCAACAGTCAGCGGCGAAAGCCATTTAGGCCATGCCCGGCCCTATGTTACTTTTGATATTTTGTACCGGTACCTTACACACCTTGGCTACAAGGTAAGGTATGTACGAAACATTACCGATGCAGGACATTTTGAAGAAGAAGGAAGGGAAGCAGAGGACAAGATCTCCAAAAAGGCCATTTTGGAAAAACTTGAACCCATGGAGTTGGTAACAAGATATACAAACCTCTTCCATTGGGCAATGCGGCAGTTTAATAATGTGGATCCAAGTATTGAACCAACTGCAACAGGCCATATTGTGGAGCAGATTGAGATGATTAAAAAGATAATAGCAGAAGGGTATGCCTATGAAATGAATGGTTCGGTTTACTTTGACGTAAAAAAATACGCTGTGGACTTTAAGGAAACCAACCCCTATGGCAAACTGAGCGGAAGGGTGATGGATGAGCTTTTTGAAAATACCCGGGACCTCGACGGGCAGCAGGAAAAGCGTAACCCGCAGGATTTCGCCTTATGGAAAAATGCGCCGCCCGAGCACATTATGCGGTGGGCAAGCCCATGGGGCGAGGGGTTTCCCGGATGGCATATTGAATGCTCGGCTATGAGTGCCAAATACCTCGGCGAACAATTCGACATACATGGTGGTGGTATGGAT
>JALOMX010000048.1 GCA_025455245.1 Chitinophagaceae bacterium | reverse complement strand
TGTTGCGGTTGTCGCTGCTCCCGCTCATAAGCTGCAGGTAGTCAATAATGATCATGCCTACCTTGTGCTGACTTACCATGCGGCGCACTTTGGCACGTAATTCAAATATGTTTAAGGCCGGGGTATCATCGAGGAAAATGGGCGCATCAGTGAGGGCCTTTACACCGGTGGCGTACAGTTGCTCCATTTCGTAATCAGCCATTTGCCCACGCGCAATTTTTTCCATCATGATGCCGCTTTGGGCACTCAGCATACGCTGCACCAACTGACTGTTACTCATTTCAAGGCTAAAAACCCCAACGGCCGTAGAGCGGGTAGGATGCATGGCGGCATTGCGTGCCAGATTCAATGCAAATGCCGTTTTACCTACCGATGGACGGGCAGCAATGATAATAAGGTCGGTTGGCTGAAATCCATTGGTTACTTTGTCAAGTTTTGTAAATCCGCTTGGTACACCTGAAATATCATCTGTCCGATGGCGAAGTTCTTCAATCCTCTCAATGGCTTTAACCAAAACTCCGCCAATTTCGCTGTAGTTGCGTTTTACATAACTGTTTGTAATGTCAAACAACTTTTGTTCGGCATCATCAAGCAGTTCAAAAGCATCTGTGGTATCTTCATAGGCATCTCCGATAATTTCACCACTCAGCCTGATCAATTCCCTTTGAATGAATTTTTGAACAAGAATCCGGCTATGGGCTTCGATGTGCGCACTGCTTGTTACCGAATTGGTAAGGCGGGTTACAAAATAAGCGCCTCCAACGGCATCCAATTCATCTTTGCGGCGAAGTTCTTCAACAACCGTCAGGATGTCAATAGGCTGGCTTTTTTGCTGTAGATTTTGCATTGCCCTGAAGATTCGCTGATGGGCATCTACATAAAAGCACTCCGGGCGAAGGTATTCAACAGCAGTGTCAAATGCCCCCTTTTCCAGCATAATGGCGCCAAGTATTGCTTCTTCAAGGTCCTTGGCTTGAGGAGGTACTTTTCCATAAACTAAGGTGCTAAGGTCCGGGCTTCCTTTCAATCTCTTCTTTCGGTCTTTGGCAACGTTCGTTAGTTCCATACAGGCTTTTAAAAAGGTTAAACCATTATTATGATGTAGTTATGTTTTTTAGCAAAAGGCGCAAAAATTCCCCGTTAAACCCTACCTCTTCTTTCGAAAACACTCCGAAAAGCCGACTAAGGTGTGGTTTATCCCTGTGTATCAGGCACTTAATAAATGCCTCCCGTTAAGGTTAAAGAATTGTTACCACCTATGCAGAATTCGAAGGTAACAGAATAAATCTTTACCGGAAAAATGATGGGCCATGTAAATTAATCAACACCCGGCGCACAGTCTTATCCACATCTTTCAGCAAGTTACACAGGTTTTTCCACCATGGGTAACCGGCTTTTTCACAACCGCAAATATTTGTGTATTTGTTTTACACAATTGCATGTGTGAAAAAAAATCACGCCTGAAATGCACTTCATTTTTGGAAAAAATACATCTTTTGCCCCTCCCTCCTGCATTTTTGAGGTACTGTTTTCCCTGAATTTTTTGCCCCGATTCACTCATTGATGCCGCTTATCTTTGCAACCTCATTATTATCAAGGATTCATGACAATTTCTTATAACTGGCTGAGCGAATATCTTCCCGCACCCGTAGAACCGCAAAAATTAAGCAGGATTTTAACGGCCGTTGGGCTCGAGGTAGAAAGCCTCGAAAAAAAAGAAAGCATCCCCGGCGGATTGCTTGGTTTGGTCATTGGTCAGGTAAAAACCTGCGTTAAGCATCCCGATGCGGATAAATTATCATTAACAACAGTTGACATAGGAACAGGTGCGGATTTGCAGATTGTTTGCGGGGCCTCTAATGTAGCTGCAGGGCAAACGGTGGTTGTAGCCCCTGCAGGCGCCACTATTTATCCTGTTGGGAAAGACCCTTTAACCATGAAAAAGGTGAAAATCCGGGGGATTGAAAGCCACGGAATGATATGCGCCGAAGATGAAATTGGTATCAGCGATAACCACGACGGAATATTGGTGTTGGAAACAGATCTGAAACCCGGGACGCCTGCTGCTGAATATTTTAAACCTGAAACTGATTGGATTTACGAAATAGGCCTTACCCCCAATCATATGGATGCCATGAGCCATTTAGGGGTGGCGAGGGATGTGTGTGCATGGATGGCACATCATGAAAAACTGAAGAAGCCGGTACGGTCTCCCCTTGAAGGTAATCAATTGAAAATTGACGACCCGAAGGGATTGAATGTTCAGGTTACCATTGAAAACACGGATGCCTGTCAGCGGTACTGCGGCGTTTGTATTTCAGGGATTACGGTTGCCGAAAGCCCCGATTGGCTCAAGAACAGGCTTCGGTCCATAGGTTTGCGACCCATTAATAATATAGTAGATATTACCAATTTCATCCTTCACGAAACAGGACAGCCATTACATGCTTTTGATGCGGATCAGATCAAAGGCGGGCATGTGAGGGTTATGAATCTGCCGGAAGAAACCCTTTTTGTTTCGCTTGATGAAAAGGAGCGGAAACTTTCGGCTGAGGACCTGATGATTTGCGATGGTGATGCATCACCCATGTGTATTGGAGGTGTATTTGGCGGATTGCATAGCGGTGTAAGCAATGATACCAAAAATGTATTTCTGGAGAGTGCATGGTTCCATCCGGTAAGTATCCGAAAAAGCAGCGTGCGTCATGGCCTCAGAACCGATGCAGCAGCCCGTTTTGAAAAGGGAGTGGATATCAGCAACACTTTAAGTGTACTGAAAAGAGCTGCGCTGATGATAAAGGAAATAGCAGGCGGAACCATAACCGGGAGTATTACGGATGTTTATCCCAATCCCCAACCCAAAATCCAACTGTCTCTAAAATATCATTACCTCAAAAAACTCAGTGGTAAAAACTACCATCCTGATGCCGTAAAAGGCATACTGGGTGCGCTTGGATTTGAGTTTGTGAAAGAGGGTGCCGATGATCTTTGGTTTACGGTACCTTACCATAAACCGGATATTACCCTTCAGGCCGATCTTGTTGAAGAGATCATGCGGATTGATGGACTGGACAATGTAGAAATTCCAACGGCTATCTCCATGGCACCTGCAGCCGACAACCTGGGTGAAGATGAAAGGTGGCAGGAAAAGTTATCTGACTACCTGGTGGGTATGGGTTTCAATGAAATATTGAGCAACTCTATTACCAACAGTAAATACTACGGAGAAGAAGTTTTGCAGTCGGCCGTAAAGATGATGAATAATCTGAGCGCCGATCTCGATATCATGCGGCCTTCGATGCTTGAAACCATGCTGGAAGCTGTGGCTTTCAATATCAACAGACGAAATAAAAACCTGCGGCTATTTGAATTCGGCAAGACATATACCACCTCAGGAACCGGGAAATATAAAGAGGAGAGATGGATTGCATTGACCGTGACGGGGAATGTAACGGAGGCGGGTTGGCGTAATAAGGAAAAAGATGCCGATATTTTCTTTCTCAAAGGAATACTGTCTGCTGTTTTGAATTATGCAGGGGTTTCCGGTTTGTCTTTTGAACCTTTAAAGGATGATTACCTCAAAGGTGTCCGATACCTGCTTCAGGGTAAAGAAATTGCCATCCTTACAGAAGTTTCAAAAAGGCGGCTACAGACTTTTGATATTAAACAACCTGTTTGGTATGCTGCCATACATTGGCAAACTCTTTTGACTTATATTGCTTCACAAAAAGTAGAATATGCTGAAATACCCAAGTTTCCATCGGTAGAGCGCGACCTTGCCTTGTTGGTTGATACCGGGGTAACCTGGCTCCAAATGTCGGAAGCAGCTAAAAAGGCCAATGTTCCGCAGTTGCAAAAGGTTCAGCTGTTTGATGTGTTTGAAAATGAAAAACTTGGGGCGGGCAAAAAATCAATGGCATTGAGTTTCCTGTTTCAGGATAATACCAAAACCATGACAGATGGTGATATTGATGTAGCCATGCAGAAAATATCGGGTCAGTTTGAAAAGGAATTGAACGCAGAAGTCAGAAAATAATCATGTAACTATTCATTACACATGAACGAATCGATTGAAACCATACAGCGAATCGGCCAAAAGATCCAGGTGCTTATCAGGCAGCGGGATTCTTTGCAGCGGGAAAAAGACCGTTTACTTCAGGACCTCAGTTCTAAACAAAAGCAGGTGGATGACCTTACCCAAAAGGTATCTTTGCTCGAAGATCAGGTGGTTGCGCTGAAAGCAGCAACCGCGCAAATGGATGAAAAAGGTAAGAAAGAGTTTGAAAAAAGGATCAACGGATTTATCAGGGATATTGATAAGGTAATAGCTCATTTGCAGGCGTAGTCATTTAATTTTATTTTCTGTCATTTAACAAATTATGCAGGATCTGATTCCCATCACCATTACCATTGCGGACAGAAGTTACCGCATTAAGGTGGAGCCAAAAGACGAAGAAATGGTTCGTAAGACCATAAAATTTTTAAATGACAAAGTGCTTGAATTTAAAAGCAGTTTTGCAGGCAAAGACATGCAGGATTATGTCAGTATGGTCATGGCATGGTATGCTACACAGCCACAGGCAGCTATTGCACAGGGTATTGCAACCGACACCGTCCTTACTGAACTTACAAGGATTGAAGCCATCCTTGACAAGGCTGTGGATTAATCCCGTTTTTATTTTTTCAACCCGATTTCGCGCAATCTTTCATCAAGGTACTCACCTGCGGTTGCATCTTCATAAGCTTTGGGATGATCATAGTCGATACAGTTTTCAAGGCATGCAAGGCTCATGGTTCCTTTTGGATGCAGGAAAAACGGAATACTAAAACGGCTTGTTCCCCAAAGTTCACGCGGTGGATTTACTACCCGGTGTGTGGTGCTGCGAAGGCGGTTGTTGGTAAGCCGCTGCAGCATATCCCCTACATTGACCACGATTTGCCCCGGCAAGGCTGTAACGGCAACCCATTCATTTTGTTTTGAAAGAATCTGTAAGCCATCGGCGCTTGCTCCTACAAGCAAGGTTATCAGGTTTATGTCTTCATGCTGTTCGGCCCTGATCGCGCTTTTGGGCTCTTGTTGGATTGGCGGATAATGAATGGCCCTCAGGATACTGTTGCCGTTTACCACATAGTGCTCAAAATAATTTTCATCAAGGCCAAGGTAAATTGAAATGGCCTTTAATAACTCCCGGCCACTTTTTTCAAAATGGCGGTAAGCCCGGTACAGGGTTGGGGTAAACTGCGGTATTTCATCCACCGTAATATTCGCAGGATATTCTGCTTTTACAGGGTCATCGTTTTCCACCGTCTGACCATACTGGAAAAATTCCTTCAGGTCGGGTGCCTCACTTCCTTTTGCATGTTCCTTTCCAAAACTTGTATATCCCCGTTGCCCGGCCAATTCAGGCTTTTCATAGCGTTTTTTGGTTTCAATACTCAATTCAAAAAACTCTTTTACATACCGGTATAATTCATCGATCAAGTCTTCGGGAATGCCATGATTTTTTACGGCAACAAATCCAACATCCTCATATGCACGGCCTAATTCATATACAAATTCTTTTCGTTCATCCGGATGTCCTTTGGTAAATTTGGCAAGGTCAACAACGGGAATGCTCATACAATCGTACTTTTAAGTGTTACAAATGGGCATGTTTATAATTGGTTTTACATGCATGTGAATTATACAAATAAAACAATTTTTTTTAATTCCTGCAGGAATAGGATTTCTTTTTGGAATTTTATATTGGCAGGTACTTTTTCTGTCCTATTCAATGCCTGCGGCCCTGCAAGGCTTACAACGGTTGAAAACAGGAGATCCTCCGATGAACTTCCGGACTATTCCAACCTGAACCATTGGGCAGCGCATCCCGGGAAATGGGATTTTTCAGACAGCCTTCCCCGTCCTTACAGGCCCCTGCAGACGGATACAGGTATTGATGTTTTTTTTGTTCATCCTACTACGTACACTGATGAAAAGGCTGTCAATCAGAAAATGCTTATCTATCCGGAAGAGCTAAGAAGGTGGAATGCATCTGTTACCGATGAAGTCGTAAATCATTCAACCGATAAGGGGTCTGTTTTTTTTCAGGCCTCGGCTTTTAACTGCTTCAGGGTTTTTGCTCCGAGATATCGTCAGGCACATATACAAACTTTTTATATTGAAGACAGTATTGCGAAAGTGATATTTGAATTGGCGTATAAAGATGTACGTTCGGCTTTCTTATATTATTTACAGAACGAAAACAAAGGGAGGCCATTTGTCATTGCCTCGCACAGTCAGGGCACGCTGCATGCAGCAAGACTTGTTAAGGAATGTATTGAAGGAACTCCCCTTCAGGAACAGCTTGTTGCCGCTTACCTGATCGGGTTGCCTGTTCGTACTGATTATTTTTCAAGCTTAGATGCCTGTAAAACGCCTTTGGAAACCGGGTGCATTTTATCGTGGAGGACTTTTAAAATGGGGTATATGCCCGGATATGTAAACCGTGAAAATTTCAAAGCCATCGTGGTCAATCCCATTTCATGGAAAACAGATGAAGAACAGGCAAACAGAAACAATAACAAAGGCGCCGTATTGTATAATTTTAATAAGCCCAAACCGGCCAATGTTTCGGCCTTAGCAAAAGGAAATATTCTTTGGAGTACCAAGCCCCGTTTTTTCGGTAATTTCCTTTTTACACGTAAGAATTATCATATCGGCGACATAAACCTTTTCTGGAAAGATATCAGGGATAATGTGGTGGAAAGGGTAGAGGCCTACCGGCAAAAAACAAGATAATTATTTGATCAGCCATTCCCTGAATTGAAGGCTGTCTCCATTAAAAACATTGAAGTCAACATGATGATTGATGCCGTTTACCCTGCCTCCTTCGTTATGTTGCCAAACCAGCCATTCGCGATTTACCTTTGGGCGGTTCTTTTCCTTGTAATGCGCCACCCATAATGGATAATCAGCAAAGCGCGGATGCAGATGGTTGTTATAAAATGAAGCATTGGAATAAATGATCGGTTTAACCTTATAGTGCTGTTCAATCAGCATGAGCCACAACGCCACCTTTTCCCTGTACTCTTCAACCGGAGTATTGTCAAGGGTTTCTACATCAAGCACGGGAGGCAGGTCGCCGGGCAAAAGTGTAACGGCCCTGATAAAATTCCGGGCCTGTGCCGCGGCATCACTATTCCCCCTGAAAAAGTGGTAGGCGCCCCTTGCAATGCCTGCTTCACGGCTTTTTCTCCAGTTTCTTGAAAATTGTTTGTCGGTGAGGGTGGAACCTTCAGTTGCTTTGATAAATGCAAATCCGATTTTTACGTCACGGCTTTGCATCGTTTTTACCAGTTTCCAGTTTATGTTTTTTTGATACCGGCTGACATCAATGCCATGGATAAGAAAATTGTTGGGGAGCGCTATCCCGAAATCGGGGTACATGGTAAAGGTAGTTTCCTTATCGGAACCCGGCTCAAAGGGGGATAGCCGCTGAATAGCACGATAGGCCAGGAAAATAAGTATCACAAAAATCAGTCCAATCCAGCCACTGTTCCGGGTTTTTCTTGCCATGTAGTTATGAGGTGAACTATATTTTTAAAGAATTCAATAATGAATGAGCAAATATCAGCAGAATTAGTTGCAACCATTCTGCAGGTTGTTTGATTTCTCACAAAATATTCAGAAGTCTGTATTAAGAATAAATCTCATGAATCTTTTTGTTAAGGTTTACCAAGGCTGATTTTTATCAACTTTTTCTGATTTTTTACAAGTTACATTCGCTCCGATTTGTTTTATAAAGAACATTCTTTGAAGGTTTTTATTGATGATATTAAGCACGATCTTCCGGCAAGTATCGTAGTCTTCCTGGTTGCTGTTCCTCTCTGTTTGGGGATTGCACTGGCATCGGGTGCTCCCTTGTTTGCAGGAATTATTTCCGGAATTATCGGCGGCATCATTGTAGGGGCCGCGAGCGGTTCGCAATTAGGTGTAAGCGGGCCGGCAGCCGGCCTTGCCGTTATAGTTTATTCCTCCATTGCTGCATTGGAAGGGTCATGGGAAGCTTTTCTAATGGCTGTTGTTCTTGCAGGAATTTTTCAACTTGCATTGGGCTTTGCAAAGGCCGGTTTTATAGCTTACTTTTTTCCTTCATCGGTTATTAAAGGAATGCTTACAGGCATTGGATTGGTAATCATTTTAAAACAAATTCCTCATGCCCTTGGCTGGGATAAAGACCCGGAGGGCGATTTTTCATTTTTTCAGCCCGACGGAGAAAATACATTTTCATCTATTGTAAATGCTTTCGAACAAATATCGCCGGGCGCGATAATGGTTACCATTTTTTCATTGATTATTCTTCTTCTTTGGGAATTTGTTCTTTCCAGGAAACATAAGATTTTCGGTATGCTTAATGGCCCACTGGTTGCGGTTATTTCAGGCATTATCCTTCATTATTTTTTTCAAAAAGGGCTATTGCCTTTTTCGCTAAATCCTGATCAGGTTGTAAACATTCCGGTTCCGGAAAATTTCCAGGGGTATTTCAATCAGTTTATCACTCCCGACTTTGCTGCCATAACCAATATGAAGGTTTGGGAAATAGCCATTGTTATATCTGTTGTTGCAAGTCTCGAAACACTTCTTTGTGTGGAAGCAACTGATAAGATGGACCCTTTTAAACGGACAACACCAACCAACAGGGAATTAAAAGCGCAGGGGATCGGAAACCTTATTTCAGGGCTGGTTGGCGGATTACCAATAACCCAGGTGATTGTAAGGAGTAGCGCCAATATCACTTTTGGCGGTAGAACAAAAATGTCGACAATCTTCCATGGTTTTCTGCTGCTTCTAAGTTCAATTTTCATTGCGCCTGTTTTAAATATGCTACCTCTTGCAACACTGGCATCCATTCTCTTTATTGTAGGTTATAAGTTAGCAAAGCCGGCACTCTTCAGACAGATGTACAAACTTGGCCATGAGCAATTTATCCCATTTATAATCACCATTCTGGTCATATTGTTAACCGATTTGCTCAAGGGGATTACTGCCGGATTAATGGTCGGCGGACTTTATGCCCTATGGCATAGTTATCGCAACTCCTATCAGGTCAGGGAAATTATTTCCAGTGATGACAGAATAAAAACCTATCACATCATATTGGCAGAGGAGGTTTCATTTTTTAATAAGGCAAGTGTTGTAAAGGCATTGGAAGAAATTCCATCCGGTTCAAAGGTTATCATTGATTGTTCAAGATCTGTTTCCATATCCTATGATGTGGTGGAACTGATAAGGGATTACCGTGATAGTGCCGGTAACAGGAATATTATTGTTGAAACCATTAAATTCATTGATCCGGTGGCTTGATGGAAATATAAAAACTTCTTTAACCCAATTATGCAAGATTGTATCCGAAAAAGTTGAAAGGATTTTCTTATTGGATATGGGAAATGAATAAACTGAAAAAAATATCATATTAAAAAATAAAATTAACCAACCTATGAAAAATTTGTTTGATGTATTGGAAAGAAGTAAAGTGTTATTGCCTGATGATGCATATGAAATTTTGAAGAAATGTAAATCTTTTCAGGTATTTGATTCTGTTGATCAGCTTGCCGTGGCTGCAGTAAATGGTGAAAACAGTGATCAGTTTGAAGTAAAGTACACCCTTCCTGATGGCAAGGAAGTTTCCGAGGCTATAGTGCATAAGGTAACCAATGGGATTTCTGCTAATTACACAGATGCTTACATGAGAAGGCGCGATCCTGATACCATGCTTATAGGTGATGAGTTGCCCAC